>JAJTDQ010000152.1 GCA_021300505.1 Cryomorphaceae bacterium | reverse complement strand
AGTTTTTACACTCGCATCTCCGTAGAGGTGTACTTGTTTTCTCTTGACATCGTTATAAATGGAATCGCGGGCGCTGTAGGTGACGATTTGATCGAAGCTGTCATCGTTCAATACTAAAGTGTCCCGCTGCTGTCCAAACGCGTTGGAAGGCATGCACATTATTAACAATGCACCGAAGATAAGTATCGCTATGGATCTATTTTTGGTCAAACCGACTGGGTAAATTTGTAATGTTGACAGATAAACCGGTCACAAAACTAAACAATAAGCGTCTCACGATGGATAAAATATCGACATATAACAAAAAGGTCGCTACTTTATTGCTTGCAAGCTTTGTCTGCATTGCAAGTGTTTCCGGACAAAATACGGCGAAAGAGCGTCCAACGATCAAAACAGTTGTGATCGATGCAGGTCATGGCGGAAAGGATCCAGGTTGTCATGGGGCTTCTGCCAATGAGAAGAATGTATGTCTTTCCATTGCCTTGAAATTGGGGGAATTGATTAAAAAAAAGTTTCCAGAAATTAAGGTCGTCTATACCCGTGACAAGGATGTGTTTGTGGAATTGGATGAGCGCGCCAACATTGCCAATAAAGCGAAGGCAGATTTATTCATTTGTATCCACGCCAATTCGGCTTCTCCTTCAGCCTACGGCGCAGAAACTTATGTATTGGGGCTTCACCGCACGGAATCACAGCAACATGTGGCTGAGCGTGAGAACTCAACCATTTTCCTAGAGGATGACAAAGGGGAGAAGTACAAAGAATTCGACATGTCACCGGATGCCTTGATTGCACGTCAAATTCAATTGGCGGTGTTTTTAGACCAATCGATTTTGTTTGCAGAAAAGCTTCAAAAGGAATTTAAAAGCATCGGTCGTTACGATCGTGGGGTGCGCCAAGCGGGATTTTTAGTACTTTACAAGACCACAATGCCAAGTGTGTTGATTGAAACCGGGTTCTTGACCAATCCAAACGAGGAGAAATTTTTGGCAGATGTCGATGGCCAGACGAAAATGGCGAATTCCATGTTTGCGGCTTTTGAGAAATACAAGAACGAATTGGAAGGGGTGGATGGTCAAACCACGGGTACAACGCAAGGCACTACGGATAGCCAAGTGAAGCCAGAGGTGAATGAGGAAACAAACCCAGTCGATAAGGTTGTTTTTCGGGTGCAGATTGAGACTTCATCGACGAAAATTACCTCTACCTCATCGCGGTTTAAGGGCTTTCAGGTATATGAATACATACAGGATAACTTGTACAAATACACGGTAGGAACCTTTGTTGGTGACTATAAATCAGCCAATGAGTACAAGTCAAAAATGAAGGAGGAAGGATTTGTGAATGCTTTCGTGGTAGCCTTTCTCAATGGGGAGCGAATTAATTTAGAAAAAGCTATTAAATTAGCACAAAAATAAGATTTTGAAAATCTCGAAAGAAGTCAAAGCCGGTGTCATCTCCATCCTTGCAATCGCGTTGCTTGTCATGGGGATAAATTTTCTCAAAGGAAATAGTTTTTTTGGAGGAGATGAAGTGTATTATGCCTACTTCCCAAATTCAGGTCAATTGGCCGTGGCAAGTGATGTCACCTTGAATGGGGTTATCGTCGGGAAGGTATTGAACGTGGAATATGTGGGCAGCAATAGCCCAGAAAAACGCGTAAAGGTTTCCTTCAACATCCAAAACGAAAAGGTGAAGATTCCTGTAGGTTCTGTGATCGAAATTGGTTCCTTAGATTTGTTCAGCAAAGGGATGTTGCTTACGTTAAGTTCAGATCTTTCCAAAGGTTACCACAAGCCTGGAGACGTTATTCAAGGCCGATTGGCGGTAGATATGATGGCTCAAGTAAAGTCGTATGCGGACCCTATTTCTCAAAAGGTGCAAGGGATGATGAGCTCCATCGATAAGATGATCAACTCGGTTTCTGCTTTCTGGGACACTACAGCAACATCAGAGTTGGAAGGAAGCTTCAAGGAAATTAAAATTGCGATCAAACGCTTCGGGACAGTTGCAGAAGACGTGAGTCTATTGGTAGGTGAAGAAAAAGCGAAGTTGGGAAGAATCATGACCAATGTGGAAAGCATCACCTTAAACCTGAAGAAGAGCAACGAGCAAATCGCTGGAATCATTGGGAATGCACGCCGCATAACAGATGATTTGGTCACTGCTGATTTCAAGAAAGTAGTGGGCGATGCGCAACAAACCATTAAAACCTTGAATGCGGTCTTGGAAACAGCACAAAAAGGCGAGGGGACTCTTGGGAAATTATTGGGTGATGATAAATTGTTCAATGAATTGGTGGAAACCAACAATGAGCTTCAAAACCTAGTCAACGACCTTCAATTACATCCAGAACGCTACATCCACTTCTCTGTCCTGGGTGCAAAAACGAAGGGTGTTCCATTGACTGCCATTGAAGAAAAGAAATTACGTCAACTCATCGATTCAATTCCTGACTAACTTATGTTGTCCATCATTCTTTTTGCGGTACTCGCAATCGTAGGAATCGGCTTTTTTGCATACAATGTTCGCAAGGTCCGTTTCAATATTCTATTAGGTCGAGCGATCGATCGTACAGACAATCCTTCTGAACGTTGGAAAACCATGGCACTTGTTGCTTTGGGGCAGAAGAAAATGTTCACCCGTCCAATCCCAGCCTTATTGCACCTCGCAATTTACGCTGCTTTTGTGATTACACAGATTGAGTTGTTCGAGATTTTTGCTGACGGATTAACAGGCGAACACCGTACCTTCGAAGAGGCGCTTGGTGGATTTTACACCTTCATGATTAGCTTCATTGAAATCCTTACTCTTTTGGCGCTCATTGCAACCATTGCTTTTTTATCACGCCGCAATTTGTTGAAATTACCTCGATTGAACATGAAGGAATTGGCAGGTTGGCCGATGAAGGATGCGAACTTGATCCTGATCATGGAAATCGTTTTGGTGGCATGTATCTTCACGATGAATGGCACAGATGAAGCCGCTCAACTTCAGCAGGGCAATGCAGGTTATGGATTTGCCATTAGTTCTTTTGTTGGTCCTTTGTTTCTGAATATGACCGACAATCTAGAAACACTGCATACCCTTGAGATGATTGGCTGGTGGGGACATATCCTGATGGTGTTTGCCTTCTTGAACTACCTGCCGTATTCGAAGCATTTCCACATCCTCTTGGCTTTCCCAAATACCTACTATTCCAACCTGGAGAAGAAAGGAAAATTCACCAACATGGAGTCGGTGACGGCTGAAGTGAAATTGATGATGGATCCAACGGCAGATCCCTACGCTGCTCCTGCAGAACCACAAGCAGAGCCTCAACGCTTTGGCGCAAAGGATGTGACAGATTTGACGTGGAAGAATCTTTTGGATGCTTACACTTGCACGGAGTGTGGCCGATGTACTTCTTCGTGTCCAGCGAACCTAACAGGCAAAAAATTATCACCACGTAAAATCATGATGGACACACGTGACCGTCTTGTGGAAGTGGGAGAGAACATGCGTAAGCATGGGAAAGACTTTAATGACAACAAAAGTTTATTGGGCGATTACATTACCGAAGAAGAAATTTGGGCGTGTACCTCGTGCAATGCCTGTGTACAGGAATGTCCAGTAAACATCGATCCATTGTCCATCATTGTAGATTTACGTCGCTACTTGGTGATGGAAGAATCAAAGATGCCGAGCGAGTTGACAGGTATGTTGACGAATATCGAGAACAATGGTGCCCCATGGCAGTTTTCACAAAATGACCGATTGAACTGGGCGAACGAGGATTAGTAATTAACGTATTGAAAAGATAACACGATGGGATTGAATGTTCCAACAATGGCGGAAATGATGGCACAAGGAGAAACTCCAGATGTGCTGTTTTGGGTGGGTTGCTCCGGTAGCTTCGATAACCGCGCGAAGAAAATCACAAAGGCCTTGGTGAAGATTTTGAATCAATGCAACGTGAAATTCGCGGTATTGGGCACTGAAGAAAGCTGTTCTGGAGATCCTGCAAAGCGCGCTGGAAATGAATTCACCTTCCAAATGCAAGCGATGATGAACATTCAGGTGCTCAATGGCTACGAGGTGAAACGCATTGTTACAGCATGTCCTCACTGCTTCAACACCTTGAAAAATGAATACCCAGAGCTCGGTGGAAATTACGAGGTGATTCACCACACGCAGTTGATCCAAGATTTGATCAATACAGGGAAACTCGTTTTGAAAGATGGTGGCGTTTTCAAAGGAAAGAAAATCACTTTCCACGATCCGTGCTACCTTGGACGTGCAAATGATGTGTACGATGCGCCGCGCACCTTGATTGAAAAATTGGATGCGGAACTAGTAGAAATGAAACGTTGCAAAACCACAGGTTTGTGTTGTGGAGCAGGCGGAGCCCAAATGTTCAAGGAAGCAGAAAAAGGAA
>JAJTDQ010000026.1 GCA_021300505.1 Cryomorphaceae bacterium | reverse complement strand
ATGGCAAGTGGCGCAAACTTACTTTATCGACGAGCAGCATTTGATCAATTTGATCAATTTGAACGTCATGCACACATGCCAAGTGGTGATGACATCTATCTTTTAAGGGACTTTAGAGAAAGCGGAGCAGATGTTCGTTTGGTGACAGATCCAAATCTTGCGATTCAAACGGAGACCCCACAGTCATTCAGTGAATTTATTCATCAACGCCTAAGATGGTTGGCAAAGACGGGTGATGTGAAAGATCACTTAAGTACTACCTTGGCGATTATTCAAGCGGTATTGACCTTCTTTTTCGTAGGCTTGCTTGTAGCGAAAGGAATTGAGAACGAATGGGGTTCATTTTGGTTGGTTTTTGGATTAAAAACAGGGATGGACATGCTGTTATTCTTTCCTTATTTCCGTCGAATACAACGCTTAGCCTCCTGGCTGTTTATTCCATTGTATGAGTTTCTCTTTCCATTCTACACCCTACTTATTTTGAGTATGATGTATTGGTTCAAACCGAATTGGAAAGGGAGAAAATTGAGTCGTAATTTTTAGTGAAACTTACTTTTCAATCTCTCGAAGTGATTCCATTTTTTTCTTTTCTAGGAATCCTTTGATGTCTTCGAAATGTTCCTTGACACGCTTTTGACCGAACTCAAAAACTTTAGTAACGAGACCATCCAAGAAGTCACGGTCGTGAGAAACGATGATTAAGGTGCCGTCAAAATTGCGTAAGGCATCTTTGATAATATCTTTTGTCTTCATGTCAAGGTGATTTGTTGGCTCATCGAGAATCAACAAATTAACAGGTTCGAGAAGCAGTTTAATCATAGCCAATCGAGTGCGTTCTCCACCAGATAGCACCTTTACTTTCTTGGCGCTTGTTTCTCCACCGAACATGAACGCACCTAAAATATCTTTGATCTTCGTGCGAATATCCCCAACGGCGATGTAGTCTATGGTTTCGAAGATGGATAGTTCTTCGTCGAGCAGTGCTGCTTGATTTTGTGCGAAATAGCCAATCTTGACGTTGTGTCCGAGTTGAAGATTTCCTGTAAAGTCAATTTCGTTCATGATGGCTTTGATCATGGTTGATTTTCCTTCACCATTCTTTCCTACAAACGCCAATTTCTGTCCACGTTCAATGGTCATAGCCGCATTATTGAAAACCACATGGTCACCATACGACTTACTCAAATCTTCTACGATCACCGGGTAGTTTCCAGATCGTGGAGCGGGAGGGAAGCGTAGGCGCAAAGCAGAGGTGTCTACTTCGTCTACTTCAATGATATCGAGCTTTTCGAGCATCTTTACGCGCGATTGAACTTGTAAGGTTTTTGAATATGTTCCCTTAAATCGTTCGATGAATTCTGTTGTTTCAGCAATGAACTTCTGCTGCTCATCGTATTGTTTTTGCTGTTGTTCACGGCGTTCTTTACGCAATTCGAGATAATGGGAGTACTTCGCCTTGTAGTCGTAAATTCTTCCCATCGTCACTTCGATGGTTCGCGTGGTGATGTTATCGACAAATGCGCGGTCGTGAGAAATGACAACCACGGCTTTGGCCTGTTCCGTGAGGAAGTTCTCAAGCCATTGAATGGATTCGATATCTAAGTGATTAGTAGGCTCATCGAGTAGGATGAGGTCCGGCTTACGCAACAAGATTTTAGCCAACTCAATACGCATTCGCCATCCACCACTAAATTCTGAAGTTGGGCGTTCGAAGTCTTCCCGCTCAAACCCAAGGCCTTTCAACGTTTTTTCAACTTCGCCATCGTAATTGATTTCTTCAATCGAGTAATATTTTTCGCTCAGTTCTGATACTTGTTCGATGAGTTTCATGTAGTCATCGGAATCATAGTCGGTGCGCACCGTGAGTTGGTGATTGATTTCATCCATCTCTGCCTTCATGGCGAAAATTTCTTGAAAAGCTTTTGATGTTTCTTCAAAAACGGTGCAATCATCTGCAGTGAGTAAGTGCTGAGGCAAGTAGGCGATGACGGTACCTTTAGGTGAAGAAACACCGCCTGTCGTTGGTTTATTTTGACCGGCAAGAATTTTTAGAAGCGTTGATTTACCAGCTCCATTTTTACCCATCAAAGCAATTTTGTCTGTATCGTTAATCACGAAGCTAACATCACTAAATAGGGTTTTTCCACTAAACTCAACAGCTATACCGTCAACTGAAATCATAAGTTCTACTTTAAGGGCGCAAAGATAGTCCCTATGTTTCGTGTGAATTCGGTTTATCCTTATTTTTGAAAAAAAAAGATGAGACTTTTTCTTTCTTTGTGTATTTTCTTTGTTGGATTCTATGCGTCAGCACAGCAAAGGATACTTGCTTGACCATTCCATCATCCCTTTCTAAGGCCAATGGCGACAAATTGGTGATTGGATGTGCGTGTGATTTAGCTGAATTTTCGATTCAGATCTACTCGCGTTGGGGTGAGTTGGCATACGAAGCGAAGACTTTCATGTCACCTTTCAATCTAGATTTAAATGCCAAAACGGGCAAGAAAAAACAGGAGGTACCGGTGTTTAATTCAGGGACCTATCTGTATAAAATCCGCTACCGCAAGTACAATTCTCAAGTTTATATTGATGCTACGGGGTATATCAATATTCTATAGGAGAAAATACAATTACGTTTTTTATCACAAAAAAAAGCCGGGAGCACCGGCTTTCGTATATTTCTTATCTATTTCATTTAAAAAGGAAGATCGTCATCTGCACCGCTATTTCCGATAGCTTCTGGCGCTGCTGCCGTAGGAGCAACAATTGGATTCAAATTCACAGGGGCCATTTCTCCAGATCCTACAGGCGCACCTTGATTTGATCGTTCAATTCGCCACGCTTCAAGTGTATTGAAATATTTCACTTCACCTGCTGGACTTGTCCATTCGCGACCACGTAGATTAAATGAAACTTCTACTTGTTCTCCTGTTCTGTAACCATCAAGTAAAGCACATTTATCTTGAGTTGCTTGAAACATAATGTCCTGCGGATACATTCCCGAAGCATCAGTGACTACAAATTCGCGTTTTGAAAATTTTTCCGATACTTGAACGGTATTGCCCACCATTTTTACGGATCCCGTGAGTTTAAACATGTTGATTTATTTTAATTGTTATTGTTTTATCCATTATTAAAGGCCAAAAGCGTCATCCACGCTTCGTTCAATTTGTTTTCACTTAGTAATGATTTTGCACGTTTATGCAGCGCATTTTCGAGCGCATTAGCGTCGTCTTCTAAAGATACGAACAATTCGCTAAGTTCTAACAATTTGTATTCATTTACATCTGTTTCGTCTGGAAGCGCATCTATACCTGCAAGTTGACCGAGATCATTTCGCGATAATACGGTACTTGCAAGAATATCTGAGGGCAAAAGATCAAAACCAATCCCACATGTTGTGATTGGTTTTGTAATTTCAAACATTGAATTTTCATCAGCTCGACAATACCAGTTGCCACCCATGCGCGCGACCAAATCAATTTTTTTCTGATCAATCATGCCGTCAGCATCTAAGACTTCTTCACGGATATGAATACGTGTTACCTCGCAGATGACCAAGTTTCCAGCGCCTCCTTCTGTACCTAATTCAATGACCTGGTTTACCTTGCACTCAAACTGAACTGGTGCCTCTGCAACGCGCATCGGCTTGATCGTTTCCGATTCAAGTGCTGTAAATCCTGACTTTGTGAATTCACTCGTTCCAGCAGGATAGGGGGAGCTTGCCAAGCTCATCTGATGTACCATGTCAAAATTGACTACATTGATGACCACTTCAGGAATCACTTTTACATTGTTGTAGGTGTCCTTTGTCTTATTGCTTCGTCCAGCACGAGCCGGAGAGAAAATGAGTATCGGTGGGTTGGCGCTAAACACATTGAAAAAACTGAATGGCGCAAGATTATGATTCCCTTCAGCGTCAATAGTCGAAGCAAACGCAATCGGTCTAGGACCAATGGCACCTAGGAGATATTGATGGACTTTTGGTACAGGAAGCGTTTTCGGGTCAAGAGTAATCATAACTGAAAAGTTGAACACAAATTTACACCGAAGAGCGTTGTTTTTGGAATTCAGTTATCACGACTTTTCCACAAAAAAACATACAGTTTACCTGAAATTTATTTTTTTCCTGCTTTCCTTTTTCATTCTCTAAATAAAACTATTATCTTTGCCAACCCGGAAGGGTAGGAAGGTCATACGGGCCACCTTATTTGAAATAAATTTGCGGATGTGGTGAAATTGGTAGACACGCCAGACTTAGGATCTGGTGCCGAGAGGTGTGCGGGTTCGAGTCCCTCCATCCGCACTGAAAATGGTCTCGTTGATAAACGGGACCTTTTTTGTTTAAGCTATAATTGAATTTAAAATGAACGTAACTCGTCAAGATGTTGATGCATTGAATGCATTATTGAAAGTTGAAGTCGTACCTGGAGATTATCAGGACAAAGTAAAAGCGACATTGGAAAAATACCGTAAAACGGCAAAAATTCCAGGTTTCCGTCCAGGTCATGTGCCATTCGGAATCGTTCAAAAGCAATACGGTAAAGGTGTTCTTGCTGACGAATTGAATAAAATCGTTAACGACGGTTTGTATCAGTTCATCGCTGAAAATAAAATTGATATTCTTGGCAATCCAATTCCTAAGGCAAACAGTGAGGTTGATGGAAACTTTGAAAAGCCAGAAAATTTTACGTTTGAGTTTGAAATCGGTTTGAGCCCACAGTTTGATCTACCACTTTCGTCAAAAAGTAAATTCGACCATGTCAAGGTAAAAATTGATGATGCGTTGATTTCAAAACAATTGGAGGACCTTACGCGTCGTTACGGAAAATTGATTTCTGCAGATACCGTTGGTGAAAAGGATATGATTCTTGCTCAATTCGTTGAATTGAATGAGGAAGGCGAAATCAAAGAAGGAGGAATTCTTCATTCTTCCACGATATCAATGGAGTTTGTTAAAAATGACGAAGCCAAACAATCACTCGTCGGTAAAGCAATTGGAGACAAGGTAGTTGTTAACCCAACTCATGTTTCTAGAGGCGGAAATGATACTGCATCAATGCTTGGAATACAAGAGTCAGCGTTGGAAACGATCTCTGATAAGTTCCAAATGACAATTAACGAGATCAAGCACATGGAAGCGGCCGAACTCAATCAAGAATTGTTTGATCGCCTCTTTGGTGAAGGTGCTATCTCATCTGAAAAAGAATTGAAAGAACGTATTGCGGCTGATTTGAGTAATATGTTTGCAAACGATTCAGATCGTTTATTGACGCGCACAATCTATGATGAGTTGTTGGAAAAAACAGCAATTAGCTTACCTGATGCATTCTTGAAAAGATGGATTAAATTGTCAAATGAAAAGCCAATCTCTGATGAGCAACTTGATGCTGAGTATGACGGTTATGCGAAAAGCTTGAAATGGCAATTGATTCAAACAAGCATTTTCAAAAACAATGAAATTAAGTTGGATAACCAAGAGGTGATTGAGTTCACGAAAGGTTTGTTGGTGAGCAACTATGCGCAATATGGAATACCTGCACCAGACGATAGCGAATTGACAAAATCTGCATTGCAAGTGCTTGGTAACAAAGAAGAAGCAAACAGAATTTACGATATGCTCGCTGAACAGAAATTAACTGATTATTTCAAAAGCACAGTGAAATTGTTGGAGAAAGAAATTTCTTACGACGACTTCGTTGAGCTAGCTTCAAAATAAATTAATGTTTTTGTGTGAAGCCCTCGATTTTTCGAGGGCTTCTTTTTTTGATGGAGTTGCGTACCTTTGTAATTATTATATCATTGTGACCAAGAAGTTATGTCGAGATTGATTCATAAGAAATTTGCACTGCCTCTCATTCTATTTTGCCTGTGTGGATGGATAGGTACTGCGAATGCTCAGTCGCAATACCTTCGGCGAAAAAATGATCCATATAAATGGATGTTTGGACTTGGTTGGAATGTCATAGATGATGATGGTTTGGCATTTTCTAATTTGCTTGACTACCAAAATTCTTGGAATTACCTCTATTATCCAACAACCTTATCCATCGACAAGTATTTCAAGAAAGGTTGGAGTATAGATGGTGCCATTTCTTACAATAGTTATTCAACCAATAAGTTAATCAATGATTCAACTGGGGTAAAGGGTATCTTTGCCGCAGCGGATTTATCCATCAAATACAGTTTCTTACCTCGTATGGCCTATTATGCGGATTGGTTAGACATGTATCTTGCTGTTGGTATTGGGATGACCTATCGCCAAACTATGTTGACTCCGCTTACACCAATGACTAGTTTGACTTTGGGTGCAAATCTATGGTTTTCAAAACACTGGGGATTTCGTTTACAGACTTGTGGGAAAATTGGACTGGTTAGTGACATTTGGGCATCAAACACAGATTATATCCAACATACCATCGGGATTGTTTATCGCATGAAGCCAGTATATAAAAGCAATTTTAGCAATAAGCGACAATACAAGTGGACACGCAAGAAGCACAACTATCGTCGTCGCAATAACGGCTAATGAATGCTGATTTCGTAGGGCAGACACATTTGAATACCAAATCGGTTGCTCATTCGAAGTAATGACTCATATGATGATGTAAGGACTTCAGGTAATTTTTGTTTCGCCTTCACCATACCTCCATTTTCTTCTTCAAAATCCTCCAACAATTCTTGCCACATGTCTTCCTCTTTCAATGGGTAGTAAAGGACTCTTTTGTCTGTTATCCCAGCTTTCTTCGACGCATATTGAATGGCATCACGCAATCCTCCAAGGCGATCAATAAGTCCAATTTCGAGTGCATCCCTCCCTGTCCATACTCGCCCACGCGCTATGGTATTTACTTGATCAACAGATAATTTACGACCTACAGCAACACGATTGAGAAATTCCATGTAGGTATAATCCACTTCTTCTTGAATCATTTTCAACTCTTCTGGCGTCAATTTTTTCATTAAAGACATGATGGAATGCGTGTTCGTTCCTGCGCGATCGAAGGTGATACCCAACTTGTTCTCAAGCATTTTTCCAATATATGGAATCATGCCAAAAACACCAATTGAACCTGTAATTGTTGTAGGCTCAGCAAAAATTGTTGTTCCCGGTGCCGCAATATAATAACCTCCTGATGCCGCAACGTCTCCCATGGAAACGATCACCTTTTTCGATTTGTTGGTGAGTACAACCTCGCGCCAAATTTCATCACTTGCCAATGCACTACCTCCAGGGCTGTTTACCCGGAAAACAACGGTTTTAATTGTTCTGTTCTTGCGCACTTCTTGGAAGAGTTTACAGATTTCTTTGGAGGTCAAACCATCGCCATCGGTTGAAATATCGCCTTCCGCCAATATAACAGCAATGTTTGGATCATCGTTTTTTGTTAATGTTTGCTCTGAATAGAATTTTTTACGGGCATATTTTTCGAATGCTTGAAATTCTGGTTCTTCATCCTCTTCCAGACCGATTTTTCTGGAAATTAAATCAATCACCTCATCCCGGTACATCACTCCATCGATCAACTTGAGTTTGACAGCGTCATTTGCTCTTCGAATGACTGCCGTTTCAGCAATGTTATTGAGCTTTGAAACGGAGACATTTCTTTCTTTGGAGATGTCCAAACGGATATCTTCCCACATGGAAGTTAAGTAGCGCTCAATTTGAACACGACTTGAATCACTCATTTCTGTGCGGAAAAATGGTTCCACTGCACTCTTAAAATCATTGTTACTACCACGGATAATTTCTACCTCAACGTCCAACTTATCCAAAGTATTCTTGAAAAATGTTAGTTCAGCACCAAGTCCAAAAAACTCCATCGCTGAGGAAGGGAATGCATAGGTTTCGTTGGCAATAGAACTGAGATAATATTCTTTTTGTGTAATGACTTCCCCAGCATTGTATGCCACGATAAATTTACCAGATTCTTTAAAATCCAAAAGTGCTTCACGGATTTCTCGGGTACTGGCATAACCACAATTTAAGTCGCCAACCTCTAAAAAGATGCCTTTAACCTTGTCGTCATTTTTTGCTGTTTCAATGCCATAAAGCAAGTCGCTCAATCCAATTGTTCTATTGACTTGGAAACTTGTTGGATCAAATGTGCTGTTTGATTTTTCACCAATTTTACCATCCAATGTCATGTGCAAGATAGTATTGTTCTTCAATGACAAAGGTTTTGGCCCGAATTCACCAAAACTGCCAATGATTCCACCAATGATCAAAACAAAGATGAAAAGTCCAATAATGGTCATGATAAATATGGCTAAAAGACTCGGCCAAAAGATTTTTCCAAAGGGGATTTTGTTATCAGGCATGGAATAGAATTTTCATCAAAAATAGAGTTTTCCAGTGATATATTCCTTTATTCCACATTTCGGTAAATCAATCATCAAATTCTCGAATTTCAGTCATGTTCTCATGAGGAATTGAAGGTTAATTTTTTTTCTTAGCGACTTAGTTTGATATAATTTGTTTCTGCTTGAAGAGAATTGGAAAACAAGTGCTGAATGGATAAAAAAAAGCCGTAATTTGGCACAAAACTTTGCCAGAAATGAAAAAACTAATTATTCTCCTTTTTACCGTTTTAAGTACATTAAGCTTTGCTCAATCCTCTTATTCCCGAGTTAAAGTATTTGCAGACGCATTAGAGCTGAAACGTTTGGGTGACCTTGGTGTAACGGTTGACCATGGTATTTTTAAAGAAGGAACCTTCTTTATTTCGGATTTCTCCAATTTGGAAATTGACATCATGAATGAAAACAATTTCGATTATGAGGTGCTTATTGAGGATGTTCAAGCCTACTACATTGAGCACATGTCGGATCCTAGTGAATCTGTGCCGAAAAACGCAACATGTACTGGAAATGGAGCGAATACAGGATTCAGCCCGGTTACTCCAACAAACTTCAACCAAGGCACAATGGGTGGATACCTCAAATACAACGAGATGCTCGCTGAATTGGACCAAATGGCATCGCTCTATCCAAATTTAATAACCGCGAAAGCACCAATTTCAACTTTCCTGTCACGCGAAAATCGACCAATCTATCACGTGCGCATGTCAGACAATCCGAATTCAGACGAAAGTACAGAGACGAAAGTACTTTATACCGCTATTCACCATGCGCGTGAACCGATGAGCTTGATGGAGACAATTTTCTTCATGTGGTACATGTTAGAGAATTACACTACAAATGATGAGGTCAAATATATCCTTGACAACATGCAATTGTATTTTGTTCCATGCATCAATGTGGATGGATACCTATACAACGAATCTACCAATCCAAATGGAGGTGGAATGTGGCGTAAAAATCGTCGAAACAATGGTGGTGGTGTGTATGGTGTTGACTTAAATCGCAATTACAGCTATGGATGGGGTACAACAGGAACGAGTACAAACACAAGCAACGAAACATACTGTGGAACAGCAGCTTTTTCAGAACCTGAGGTACAAGCAATTCGTTGGTTGGTGCAAAACAATAATTTTATTACAGCATTTAATGCACATACCTATGCTGAGGATTTACTTTTCCCAATTGGAACTACTACAAACGAATTTGCCCCTCACCACGATTATTTCCAAGCAGAAACGAATCATATGGTTGAGTACAATGGCTATGGAGCTATAAAAAGTTCAGCACTATATCCTGCATCAGGTGATTCAGATGATTATATGTACAAGATGGACATAGGTGTTGCCGAAAAAGACACTGTATTTGCCCATACTCCAGAGGTTGGAACAGCTTTTTGGCAACCTGCATCTGAAATTGTAGCTACATGTAAAGACATGATCTTTCCAAATCTTGTTTTGGCACACATTAGCCGTAAATATTTGGTTGTGAAGGATGCCGATCCATCAACCGTTGCAACACTAACGGGTAGTTTCTCACACTCTGCTCAGCGCCTTGGCCGTGAAAATGGACCAGTGACTGTTTCAATTGAACCCTTGTTGAATGTTCAGTCGGTCGGAGCACCTGTCGTTTACAATGTTCCTATCATGACAACCACTTCGGGAGCAATATCTTACGTACTTAATCCTTCGATTCAATTTGGTGATCAAATCAAGTACCTTTTGAAAACGGACAATGGACTATGGGTGAAAGAAGATACCATCGTGAAAACCTATGGTGCGCTAACTGTACAAGCAGTTGAAACAGGCACCAACGCCAACTGGACTGGAACATGGGGAACTACAACATCGACCTTCGTTTCCGCGTCTACATCATACACAGATAGTCCAACAGGAAACTACGGAAATAACATCGCGTCAAAAACTTACACCTATGTGCCAACAATCGATTTGACGAATGCATCAGCTGCAGCGATTACGTATTATGCAAAATGGAACATTGAAGCAGATTACGATTACGTTCAGTTTCAAGTGTCAACAAATGGTGGAACAACTTGGATTGGTCAATGTGGGAACTACACCGTTCCAGGAACCAATGCAAACGGTAGCGTTCAACCGAACAATCAACCTGTATACGAAGGTGTACAGTCGAATTGGGTACTTGAGGAGATTAGCCTTAGCGATTATCTTGGGCAAGTAATCAAAGTGCGTTTCAAGTTGGGAACTGATAATGGAACAACTGGGGATGGATTTTATTTCGATGATTTTAAAATCATGTTTAATGAGGCAGGTCCGGTTGTTGCACCGAGTGCATCATTCAATACGGCTTCCACTTCGGTGTGTATGAATAGCCCAGTTCAATTCAATGACCTTTCATCGAATCAACCAACGACATGGGCTTGGAACTTTGGAGACAATACAACATCGACTGATCAGTCACCTTCACACGCATATGCAGCTCCTGGAACGTATACGGTAACCCTTACGGTGACCAACTCAGCGGGAACAAATACATCAACCTTAACCAACTACATTACTGTAAATGCACTTCCGGTAGTATCCATCACAAGTTCAGCAGTAAACAATGTGGTTTGCATCAACGATGGAACTATTCAATTGAATGTGTCACCAGCCAATACAATCGTAACAGGAGTAGGAGTTTCGGGAACAACATTTGATCCGACGATTGGTGGATTAGGTGCACAAACATTAACAGCGACTTACACGGATGCCAACGGTTGCGTTGGAACAAGTGCATTGACACTTTCTGTTGAGGCTTGTGCTTCGATTGATAACTTGATTTACAATGGAGTTAAAGTGTTGCCGAATCCAAACAACGGACAATTCGTGGTTACAGGTTTGGAAATTGGTGAAGAATTGAACGTGTATGATATGAATGGAAAAGTTATAGTGTCGCAAATAATTGTTAGTAGTACACAAATGATTGAATTAGATGATGTAAGTAGCGGTTTGTTCTATCTTCAAACTGTAAAGAACGGTAAAATAGGACAACTAAAATTTGCTGTACTCTAGTCGAACTTAACGATATGAAATGAAAAAGGGCGAATGTTAATTCGCCCTTTTTTTATCCATGCATGGTTTCGTTTTTCCCATATTTATCCATCAGCGAAGATTCAAACTCAAGGAAATCCCTCCAGCGTTCCTCTACATGTATTCCTTCACCATATTTTCGCGCAAACCCTAGAAAGGTGGTGTAATGTCTGGCCTCACTTTCCATGAGCGAACGATAGAATCCACGTAAGTCTTCGTCATTAATTTCTTCTGAGAGTATTTTAAATCGCTCGCAACTGCGTCTTGTAGCTTTTGATGAACCATGTTGAAATGCTCCATTTCTTCTTGGCAAATTGCTGTCATGGCCTCAACAAGGTCTGGATATTGCGGGTATTGCACAATCATTGAAATGGCATTGCTAGCGGCCTTTTGTTCGCAGTACGCGTGATCAATGAGTATTTCCTGAATATTCTTCTCGACGATGTTCACCCATCGAGGATCGGTTGCCATTTTCAATCCGAGCATCTTTTTTTAGTACAAAGTTAATGGTGAAATGAACGCGAGTGTCTTCCTTTGACTAATTTTAAACATCAATTTTACACGCATGAAAAATCTGTTCTTTTTAGTACTTCTTCTCCTTCCACTTTTTGCCTTCAATCAAAAAACGGAAAAACCAAAAATTGTAGTCGGTATCGTGGTGGACCAGATGTGTTATGAATACCTCTATCGCTATCAAGATCGTTTCGGCGAAAATGGATTTAAAAAAATCATGCAAAATGGCACCAACTGTCGCACAACACTCTACAATTATGTCCCAACGTTTACTGGCCCAGGTCATGCGAGCATATATACTGGAACAACGCCTGCGAATCATGGTATTGTTGGAAATGAGTGGTACGATCGAATCGCTGGAAGGGTTTTGAATTGTGTATTTGATTCAACAGCTAAATCCGTTGGAACAACTTCTTCTGGCGGTATGTGTTCGCCGAAAAATTTGAAGACGTACACGATAACTGATCAGCTTAAAATGACCTATCCCAATGCAAAGGTTATTTCTGTTTCAATAAAAGACCGAAGTGCAATTTTGCCAGGAGGGCATTTGAGCGATGGATCATATTGGTTTGATTATTCCACAGGAAAGTTTATTACGAGCTCCTTCTATACAAGTCATCTTCCGCAATGGGTGAAGGATTTTAACAGCGTTGAGAATGCAGAAAAGTACATGAAGGAAACCTGGAATACCATGTACGACTTATCATCTTATACTGCGTCAGGACCTGACAATTCGCCTTACGAACACGTGTTATCTGGAAAAACAACACCAACATTTCCGTATGATTTGGCACAAATGAATGCGACTTCACTAGCCGCAGGTAAAAACAATTTTTCACTTTTTACAGTAACTCCTTTCGCGAACACTTACTTGACCAACTTCGCAATGAATGCCATCACATCAGAAAAACTTGGAACGGATGCACAAACCGATATGCTTTGTATTTCCTACTCAACTCCTGATATCGCAGGACATTCATTCGGAATGCAGTCGGTAGAGCTGGAGGATATGTACTTGCGTTTGGATCTTGAGTTGGCAAAACTCATTTGTTCCTTGGAAAAACAGTTTGGAAAAGATGGCTTTGTCTTGTTTTTAACGGCAGACCATGCTGTAGTTCCTGTGCCTCAATATTTGGTTGATAAGCAATTGCCTGGTGGATATATGTTTGTCAAACAACCTCTTGAGGCATTGAAAAAAGCGTGCTTGGATAAATATGGAGCTTCGTTGGTTCTTTGTGAGGAGAATCAGAATATCTATCTTGATCTTAAGAAAATTGAAGAGTTAAACCTTAGTACTGCGCAGGTCGCAGATTTTGTTGCGAAGCAAATCCGAGCTTGGGAAGGTGTAAAGGCAGTTTATACACCATCAGATTTGGCAACAACAGCGAAGGACCAGTGGCAAGATATGGTGATCAAAGGTGTGCATCCACGGGAAAGCGGTGATGTAGTATTCATTCTTGAGCCGGGTTATTTGATAAAGGAAGTAGATGATCCCGCTGCACACAAAGGTACAAGCCATGGTTCTGCGTTTAATTATGATACCCACGTGCCACTGTTGTGGTATGGCGCATCGATTCCTTCCCAGGAGGTTTTTCGAACAGTTGAAATAACAGACATTGCAGCAACATTATCGCATATCCTATTTCTTCAGCGAAGCGGCGCGATGACAGGATTGCCGATACTCGAAATTTTAGGGAAGAACCGTTGAGATACGATTGCGTCGAATTGCTTTCAATGCTTCGATACAAACTGTAAAAATTACTGCAGTAAGGAGCGCATAGAGCACATGAATGTGTCCAGGATAGGTCATGTGGAACATGGTACTGATGCTTGGAACCAAAAAGACAGTAATCATCAAAAGTAGTGCAAGTAGAAAAATGAATTTCGCAGATGTGTTTGTGCTCGTGATTATGGAGAAGATACTTCGCGACATCGATAGCTTGGACATCACGAGAAGTAAGTTACAGCTGACCAAGGCAATAAATGCTATAGACCTTAATTGTGATTCTGAGTGACCTTCCTGTTTGGAGATAAAGTACAAAATAATCACGCATCCAAGCAATAGTGCTCCATCAACTAAGGCCCGTAAAATTTCTGTTTTACCAAAAAAGCGCGCGTGTATTGCGCGTGGCTGACGGTTCATAATATTTTTCTCTTCGGATTCCGATTCAAATGCAATGGAACTTACAGGGTCAATGATTAGCTCCATGAAAACAATATGTAATGGCAATAAGATGAGTGAAACACTTGGTGCAAAGGCGGGTAGGAGCGTAAGTCCAATGATTGGAATATGTATTGCAAGAACATAGGACATGGCTTTTTGGAGGTTGTCATAGATTTTTCTACCTGATCGAATGGCATGAACGATAGAGCTAAAGTTGTCATCGAGTAAAACCAATGAGGCTGCTTCTCTTGCTACATCGGTGCCTTTCAATCCCATGGCAACACCAATGTCTGCGGCTTTCAATGCCGGTGCATCATTTACTCCGTCTCCCGTCATCGCCACAACTTCATTTGAAGATTGAAGTGATTGCACAATACGAAGCTTTTGTTCAGGCTTTAAACGTGCTATAATTTCTGTTTGAAGTAGCTTATCTTTCAATTCAATAGCGTTGAGTTGATCTATTTCAGATCCAATCAGCAGCGTAGAGGGAATAAGTCCAATTTCTGCTCCTATGGAACAAGCTGTTTCGGGATGGTCGCCAGTGAGCATGATGATGCGAATTCCTGCGTTTCGACATTCCTGTATGGCAGCTGGCACTTCAGGTCTCACAGGATCAGCAAGCGCGATTAAACCCAGGAAGGTAAAGTTAAAACCTTCTTGAGATTCGGGTAATGCGTGTGAATTCGTTTTTCCTTCTGCAATTCCAAGAATTCGCATTCCTTTTTTAGCGAGTTCGTTTATTTTATCCTGCCAAAATCTCGTGTCCTTTTCGTTAAGACCGCAAAGTTTTATCAGTGTTTCTGGCGCACCTTTGCAGGCGATGATTTGACCTGATAATGATCTGTAAACCAATGTGGTAGCTGTCAATTTATGACTAAACGGATATTCTCGAATCAAGGTTAATGATGGCTGTTTACCCTCATGATAAGGACATTGCTGAATGGCACGCTCCATTGGGTCTTGGGCATTTTTCAAACAGGCCAATTGTGCAAACACGACGACTTGATTTTCATCTCCAAGGATTTTTGGAACAATGGCACTAATCGTCATTTTATTGCACGTTATTGTGCCCGTTTTGTCGCTACATAATATGGTAGCCGAGCCAAGTGTTTCAATTGCGGAAGGTCTACGTGTTAATACATTGGATTTACTTAATCGCCAAGCTCCCAAGGCCAAAAACACGGTCATTACAACCGGAAATTCTTCTGGTAATATGGCCATTGCCGCTGAAAGTCCATTCAACAGCGCCTGTAAAAAATCCCCTCTGGTGAAGTAAAACAGCAATACGACTCCAATACATAAACCTAAACCAATAAATCCAAGCCATTTTATAAGTTTACCGAGTTCTGCTTGAAGTTTTGTCGGCTGTTGTTTAATAGAATTCAAGGAATGCCCAATTTTTCCAAAAGCGGTTTGAATTCCAGTTGTCTCAATTTCCAAAATACCCCTTCCTCGAGTGACAAGTGTTCCTCCAAAAAGTTGATCCCCACTTTGTTTTTGGACGGCCAGTGCTTCACCTGTTAACACGGACTCATCGATTTCTAAAGAAAATGCCTCGCATATTTTTCCGTCGGCTGCTATTCGATCTCCTTCATGAATTGCAACTAGATCTCCCACAACAAGTTCACGACTTGGAATGCGTTTGTATTCACCATCTCTCTCAACCAAAACTCGGGGAGAGGATAGATTACGAAGTGCTTCAAGTGCTTTTTCTGTTTTCTTATGCTGAAAAAAAGTGATGAGTATAATGATGCTAATGGTAGAGAAAAGTATAATACCCTCGCCTAAATCACCCAAGATGATATACAATGTTGCCGACGAAATAAGTAGTAAAAACATAGGTTCACGAAGCACTTCTTTTACTATTCCAAAAACACTTTTTGATTTCGTCATTGGTAGTTCGTTCGGTCCATGAACGAGAAATCGTCGATTTGCTTCTTCCGTACTTAATCCCTTTTTCATTCTATGTTTGTATATGTAAAATAGTGGGGTCAAGAAGAGCAATTTCTATTTGAATAGCCATGATTTTCACGTTGTTTTTCCATGATTCTTCCTCCAAATGCTGAAATTCTTGCTAAAAAATGTTGAAAACTTGGTTGAAAACCTATGGCGATGCAGCCACCATACCCATGAGTACATCATTAAATTTGTAAGTACTAAGTAGTATCAACACAGAACATTATGCTGGGAACATTGATTAAGCGCAGACTTTCAGACAATCAGGTTGCAAACGTGTTCATCAACGCGATTTTTGATTCGGTTGATAATGGGTTTAAAGAAGTTGCTTCATTGATCAACGAAGATGCTGTATTCATGAAATCTCCAGAGATCTCTAGTTCCGAAAGCGGTGAATTTGGAATGATCGTGATTGTTGGCAATCTTTCATTTCTTGAAAGTACTTTCGAAGCGGAACAAGCAGGTAGAGTGGAAAAATTGATTTTCGAGAAACTAGCACGCATTTATGATATGAATGATGCTGATTTTGAGAAACTTGTTCGTGACTACCAGTCGTTTATTGCACGTGTAAATCACCCATCAAAAAATATGATCTACGGTATGTCCAAAGCCATGTTTCATAAATATGGGTTGAATGAATTCCAAGATGACTACTTCAAGCGCATGCAGGCTCCAAATCCATTGTTCTTGAAACGTTTGGATGAGGTTATGGCAAACTTCATTTGGGATTGGGACGTGTTCTTCAAAAAGTACAAGCTGTCTTAAGATCTGCTCCTTGGCGTTGATTATAAACGGACGTAAACCACTTTTTTTGTTTCAAAAAACTCATCTGTAAAGAATTCATTTAGGTTATACATCTTTACAGCTTGTTTCACGGTTGAAAGTTCTTCAGTCAAGTCGCCGCCCTTCAAATACAGGATTCCATTCTTAAGGCTGTTCTGATTTTTCTTTGCTATTTTTCCAGTTGTCCATCGGATAAAATCGGGCATCGCCGTTACTGCTCGACTGACAATGAAATCAAAATTTCCTTTGATGTTTTCAGCTCGCTCGTGAATGGCAACAACATTAGTTAGTCCCAAGGCACTTTTCACTTCGTTTACGACGCGAATTTTCTTTCCAATCGAATCAACCAGTGTAAACTGACATTCAGGAAACAAGATGGCTAGAGGAATACCTGGAAATCCTCCTCCAGTCCCAATGTCTAGTATAGAAGATCTTGAAGTGAATTCCATCACCTTTGCAATTCCTAATGAATGCAACACATGGCGCTCGTAGAAGTTCTCCGTGTCTTTGCGTGAAATCACATTGATTTGCTCGTTCCAATGTTGGTAGATCTCTTCCAGCTTGGAGAATTGATTTCGTTGCTTGTCAGTGAGATTAGGAAAGTAATGTTCAATCTGCTTCATGATGAAAAACCATGTTACGGCCGAAAATTTTTGCTTGGTTCGTTTTGTGGACTAAATGGTGTCTTTGGTTTTTTCCATCATTCCGGCTAAAAAGTCACGTGCACGGAAGAGCTGTGCTTTCACTGTGCCCAATGGGAGATTCAATTCCTCAGCGATTTCTTCATAACTCAGTTCTTCGAAATAGCGCTTTTCCACAAGTTCACGGTAGCGAGGTTTAAGCTTACTCACTAAAACGCGCATGTGAGATACCTTTTGCCCGTGAATGATGGTTTCCTCAGGATTCATCACCGAAGCTTTTGCTTCAATGTAAACGACTTCCCCATCACTTGATGTAAATCCAGTATCCATAGAGGTAACCTTGATGCGCTTTTTACGAATGAAGTCAATACAGTTGTTGGAAGCAATTTTGAAAAGCCAAGTGCTGAAAGCGTAACTTGGAGAGTATTGTTCCAGTCGACTAAATGCTTTACCGAAGGCTTCAATTGTTAAATCATCAGCATCATCTTGGTTCTTCACCATTTTCAGCATCATGTAATAAATTGATTCTCGATATCGGTCCATCAATTCAGCATATGCCGCTTGATTGCCTTTCCGTGCAGCATCTACCAAGATGAGATCATGTCGTGCTTTGTCGGATAAGTGTTCGCCTTCTACCATTTGTTTGCTGCCTTTTTTTCAGATGAATAATAAATGATCGGCATCAAAATCGTGTACATGATATCCCACAATGGTAGATACTTTACTAGGCTGCCTTCGTTCAATTTAATGAAACAACGGCCTTGGACCCACCATTTAACACTTGTCACGAAAATGAACACCGAGGCACTTAACCATCGGAAATCATTACTCAGTATCAAAATAACAAAGGAAATAAGCAACATCAGCATGGTCAATGGATATATTCCTAACATCCATTTTTTAATAACCCCGTACCGATCAGTAGTTGTGTAGTGTCTTGTTTTCTGTCGTATCCATGAATCCCAGTCTCCACAAGGGGCAGAATAGCAGAAAGCATCTTTGTCTATGTTGATGGAAACGTTCTTTTTTGTTGCTGCTTCTTGCACAAAAAGATCGTCATCACCAGATGCCAAACCATAATGTGAACGAAAACCATTGACCGATTCAAATAAATGTCTGGTATACCCAATGTTTCTGCCTACGCCCATATACGGCAATCCAGATAAGGCCATCGAATAATAACTGATTCCAATGGATGCGGTATCGAAGCGAATGAGTTTATTCAAAAATCCTCCCGACTTTGTGTAGGGTCCGTAACCGATGATTAATTCTTTTTCCTCTGTAAATGATTTCGCCATCGACCTAAGCCATGAACGCGATGCTGGACGACAATCTGCATCTGTCAAAATAAAATGGTCGTGCTTCGCGCCCTTGATACCAATTGTAATGGATAATTTTTTTCCTGGACGCAAGTGAGGATTTCGTTCTACTTCAATCACATGAAGATTTGGGTATTCATTCTGAAATGCCCGTAGCAATTGACTAGAATCATCTACAGATTGGTTGTTGATGACAATGACCTCGAATTGAGGATAGTCCTGGTTAAGGATGAAAGGCAGATTTTCGTACAGATTATCAGATTCGTTGCGCGCTGCAATGATGAGAGAAATAGGTGGTAGTGAATCTGCACTGCTCTCTGATACTTTTTTCTTGTAAAATGCGAATTTCCCCTGAATAACAAGGACATAGATTAGATGGATAAGCGCTGTGATTCCAAATGCAAGGAATACATATAAAAAGGCTGAAGGCTCAAAAGATGGTATAAATTGCATGTCCGCGTAAAGCTTCACTGCAAAGATGGGGGGACTAATGAAATACCTTTATCTTTGCCGCGTTTAGTTTTCAACATTTTATGCACTTTGAACTTCGACATACCGACCCGAAATCTCGCGCGAGAGCTGGGGTATTGCACACCGATCACGGCACGATAGAAACGCCAATTTTTATGCCTGTCGGGACAGTTGGCTCTGTGAAAGGGGTGCATCAGCATGAATTGCGCGAGGACGTCAAAGCTCAAATTATCCTCGGAAATACCTATCATTTGTTTTTGCGTCCTGGGATTGAAGTGATAGAATCTGCTGGGGGATTGCATAAGTTTATTGGTTGGGACCGACCGATGTTAACGGATAGTGGCGGTTATCAAGTGTATTCCTTGTCCGGATCGCGTAAAATCAATGAAGAAGGCGTAAAGTTTCAGTCGCACATCGATGGTAGCTATCATTTTTTCACACCCGAAAGAGCTGTAGATATCCAACGTTCAATTGGCGCTGACATCATTATGGCATTTGATGAGTGTACACCGTATCCTTGTGACTATAATTATGCAAAACGATCGATGCACATGACACATCGTTGGTTGAAGCGTTGTATGGATCGGATGGACGAAACACAACCCAAGTACGGCTACAATCAGGCACTTTTCCCTATAGTACAGGGAAGTGTCTACAAGGATTTAAGAACTGAATCCGCAGAAACCATTTCCTCATTTGATGCCATTGGAAATGCGATTGGTGGACTTTCGGTAGGTGAACCAGATGAAGAGCTTTACGAAATGACCGATCATGTGTGTCAAATTTTACCAACAGAAAAACCGAGGTATTTGATGGGAGTGGGTACGCCTGTGAACTTATTGGAATGCATTGCTATGGGAATCGATATGTTTGATTGTGTGATGCCCTCTAGAAATGCACGTCATGGAATGCTCTTCACGCGTGAGGGAACCATCAATATCAAAAATAAGAAGTGGGAAATGGATTTTTCACCTTTGGACGTTGCAGGAACAGCTCCCGTTGATCAAGTGTATACGAAAGCCTATTTACGCCATTTGATAAAGTCAGGTGAGAATCTTGGGATTCAAATTGCGACCATTCACAACTTGGCATTCTACCTAGATTTGATGAAAGAGGCACGCCAGAGAATCTTAGACGGATCGTTTATGGAATGGAAGAATGCCATTACGCCAAAACTAGGACAACGATTGTAAGGTGCTGTCGATACTCGATAAATATATCATTCGGAAGTTTTTAACGACTTTCTTCTTCATGTTGGGGATCATCATGCTTCTTGCCATGGTCTTTGATTTGTCGGAACGATTGAGTGAATTTATCGACAACCAAGCACCAATTTCTGGAATTATTTTCGACTATTACCTCAATTTTATTCTCTTCTACGGGAATATGTTCTCGTCAATGATCATCTTCGTTTCCGTCATTTGGTTTACAGCGAAGTTGGCGCAGGATACGGAAATAATACCGATGCTCAATAGTGGGAAACCTTTTCATCGGTTTTTGCGCCCGTACATGATTTCAGCCACCGTATTGATGGTTATTTCGTTGTTTATGAACCATTTTATTCTCCCGAAAGCGAATAAAGTGCGCTTGGCCTTTGAAGAGAAATACTATCGCGATGCCATGTATGTGGAGGACTATCACGCTGAATATCCAGGCAATCAGGTGGTGTATTTTTCTAGTTTCTCATCTGCCCAAAATGTGGTCAATGATTTCGTATTGGAGCAATGGGATGATAAGAAAAAGCTAAAGTACTTTATCAAGGCACGCTCAGCCCAGAATATTCCAGGAACGGATCATTGGGTGCTGACGGATTACTTTGAACGACGGGTTGGATATCCGAATGATGTTGTTCATGAAGGTCAGAAGAAAGACACCATTTTCAAATTTCGAATCGAAGAAATGGCACAGCGGGACAACATAGCCGAGGCGATGACCTACTCAGAATTGAAAGGATTTATCGAAAGAGAAAAAGAAAAAGGATCCGGCAATGTACCCATGTATGAGATTGAGCTTAATCAGCGCACGTCGTATCCGTTTGCGTCGTATGTGTTGACTATCATTGGGGTTTCGGTTTCTTCACGCAAGAAGCGCGGGGGGATTGGGATTAGCATTGCCTTAGGTTTAGGTATTATTTTCATTTACATTTTCGCGATGAAGGTGACAACAGTAGCTGCGATGAAGGTTGGTTTTCCAGCAGAACTTGCCGTTTGGGTGCCAAATATCTTGTTTGGCGGCATTGCTTATATCTTGTACCGCTTCGCCCAGAAGTAGTTGAGATTTCTTGGAACATAGAGCATTGAGCAAATAACATGGACTTCATGATAGTTCCTCGTCCTTTGTCCCATGTCCTTCGAAGCTCAAAGAGCGAAGAAGTGTCCTTTGTCCTTTGTCCATTGTCCATTGTCCATTGTCCATTGTCTTTTGTTCATTGTCCCTCCTCAACCGAAGATCGAACCAAGTCCTAAAGTCTTGATTTCTTAACATCTTAATATCTATTCTCCCTCGTCCTTCGAAGCTCAAAGGGCGAAGAAGTGTCCTTCGTCTTTTGTCCATTTTTCCTTCTCAATTAACTAATGATTCCTTGACTTTCGACTCATCCCCATCCACAATATTTTACTTATATTTGTACAACAAAAGATTTTATGGAAAGTACCCTTCAACAGGCAGCAACGATTGAACAGGCGGTAGACCTAGGTTTACGCCGGGATGAATTTGAAATGATATGTCAAATCCTTGGACGAACACCTAATTTTACTGAAACCGCAGTGTATTCGGTGATGTGGTCTGAGCACTGTTCATACAAGAATTCAATTCTGTGGTTGAAAACATTACCAAAGGATGGGCCTCACATGCTGGTGAAAGCTGGAGAAGAGAATGCTGGTCTTGTTGATATCGGTGATGGTTTGGGATGTGTATTTAAAATCGAATCACACAATCACCCAAGCGCATTGGAACCGTACCAAGGTGCTGCGACTGGTGTAGGAGGGATTAATCGTGACATTTTTACAATGGGCGCACGTCCAATTGCGCAGTTGAATTCATTGCGTTTCGGGAACATCGAAAATGCGCGAACGAAATGGTTGGTTAAGGGGGTGACAAAAGGAATTGGCGATTATGGAAATGCTTTTGGTATTCCAATCGTTGGTGGTGAAGTGTTTTTTGATGAATCGTACAATACGAATCCTTTGGTGAACGCATTCTCTGCGGGAATCATTGATACAAAGCGAATCATTTCAGCGAAGGCTACAGGCCCAGGAAATCCAGTGTTTATCGTAGGTTCTTCTACAGGTAAAGATGGGATTGCAGGTGCTGCTTTTGCTTCGAAAGATATTACCGAAGATTCTGCGAATGACTTGCCTTCGGTTCAGGTTGGTGATCCATTCATGGAGAAGTTGTTGCTCGAGGCAACAATGGAACTCGCCAACACGGATGCGATTCGCGGAATGCAAGACATGGGTGCGGCAGGGATTACTTGTTCTACATGTGAAATGTCAGCAGGAGGGGGTGTAGGAATGGACATCCATCTCGATCGCGTTCCTACCCGTCAAGACAATATGTTGCCTTACGAAATTCTTCTTTCTGAATCTCAAGAGCGCATGCTTGTTGTGGTAGCTAAAGGTCAAGAGTCCTTGGTAAAACAAATCTTCGACAAGTGGGATTTGCATGCTGAAGAAATCGGAGTGGTGACTGAAGGTGGGCGTGTACGTTATTTTATGCACGGTGAGATGGTTGGAGATGTCCCTGCTGAATCATTGGTGCTAGGTGGTGGTGCCCCACAATACAAAAGAGAATATACAGAGCCAGCGTATTACGCTGAATACAAGAAATTTTCTATTGACCAAGTCGAAAAACCCTCAGACTTAAAAGCTGTGGCTTATGCGCTTTTGGCGATGCCAAATATTGCATCAAAACGATGGATTTATCAGCAATACGACTCGATGGTGGGCACACGCACCATGACAACCAATCGTCCGTCTGATGCAGGTGTGGTAAACATTAAAGGTACCAACAAAGCATTGGCGATGACCGTCGATTGCAACTCACGTTATGTGAATGCAGACCCTGAAGTTGGAACGATGATCGCCGTAGCTGAGGCAGCTAGAAATATTACGTGTGCAGGTGGTGAACCAAGTGCAATCACCAACTGTTTGAATTTTGGAAATCCATACAATCCAGAGTCATACTGGCAGTTTGTTGGTGCGATTAAAGGAATGTCAGCAGCGTGTATTAAATTCAATACACCAGTAACGGGAGGTAACGTTTCTTTCTACAACCAAACAGTAACGAATGGTGTGGAGGTACCGGTATTCCCAACGCCGACAATTGGAATGATTGGAATCGTGGAGGACAAGGACCGTATCATGACCTTGGATTTCAAACAAAAAGGAGATTTGATTTTCTTAATTGGTGAGTACAACGCGGACATCGCTTCGTCGGAGTATTTGGCAACTTACCATGGTGTGAAAGCATCACCAGCGCCCTACTTCGATCTTGAAAAAGAATACCAGATGCACCAAACCATTAAAGGTTTGATTCAAAATGAATTGATTAACGCTGCACACGATGTATCTGACGGTGGATTGTTTGTAGCCTTAACAGAAATGGCAATGCCTCGTGAACTTGGATTTGATATCGTTACAGATTCTGAAGTGCGCGACGAATCTGGATCTCGTGAGGATGCCTTCTTATTTGGTGAAGGTCAAGGTAGAGCAGTAGTTACGGTAACAGAAGAACAAGAAGAGCAATTTATTGAGTTTATAATGGATTCTGGCGTAACTTGTACCTTGCTTGGTCATGTAACCAAAGGGAAATTAATGATTGATGATGAACATTTTGGATTCATCACTGAAGCGAAAGAAGTGTATGACAATGCACTTGCAAAGCAGCTAGAAAATTAAAAAAATAAAGGGTGGTACACTGCCCATTGAAGGAGAAATTATCCATGGAATACAATACAACACGCGGTAAGTTGATTTTACCAGAGTATGGACGTAACGTGCAAAACATGATTGCCCACGCTATGGAAATCGCAGATCGCACTGAACGCAACAGGGCTGCGCAAGCCATCATCGAGGTGATGGGACAGTTGAATCCACATTTGCGTGATGTCGATGATTTTCGACACAAATTATGGACACACCTCTTTGTCATGTCTGACTTTTCCCTTGATGTGGATTCTCCCTATGAGATTCCGAAGCAAGAGGTGTTGAATGAGAAGCCTGCGATCATGGATTACCCCAAAGGAAACATCCGTTATGGTCATTACGGGAAGTACACACAGCGCATTCTTGAGAAATCCGACGAGCTTACCGATGAAAAAGAGACGGAGTATTTGAAAAATACAATGGCGAATTTCATGAAGAAGCAATTTCTTGCTTACAACAATGACGCGGTTGAAAATCATGTGATTGCACAACAATTGAAAGAGCTTTCTAAAGGAAGGTTGATTCTTGAAAATCCAGATGAGTTGACAAATACCAATACAATTCTTCGCGCTATGGGCTTGAATCAAAAACAACGTCCAAAGGGCAATTTCAAGAAGAACAACAATAATAACAAGAAGAAATTCATCAAAAAATAGAAGTCGATGGCATCTTTTGAAATCTACGGTGGAAAGCCATTAAAGGGAGAAATTATTCCGCAAGGCGCAAAAAACGAAGCCTTACAAGTACTTTGTGCTCCGCTCTTGACGGCTGAGAAAGTCACTATTTCAAATGTTCCAGACATCGTTGATGTCAACAAACTCATCAATCTATTGCAGACGATGGGGGTGCGCGTGGAAAAGGTGGGGTTCACTGCGAGGATCAATTATGATTGTTGGTCCATTACTCGCTCGTTTTGGTAAAGGATTTATTCCTAAGCCCGGTGGAGATAAGATCGGTCGCCGTCGTTTGGATACCCACTTCGAAGGATTTGCTGTCTTAGGAGCAAAGTTTAACTACGATGCTGGCGAACATTTCTATTCTGTCGAAGCAAAAAAATTAAAAGGAACGTACATTCACCTCGATGAGGCGTCTGTTACCGGTACGGCTAATATTCTAATGGCGGCAGTAATGGCTGAAGGAACAACGACGTTTTACAATGCTGCATGTGAGCCTTATCTCCAGCAGTTGTGTAAGATGTTGAATGCTATGGGAGCAAAAATCTCAGGTATCGGTTCTAATTTGTTGACGATTGAAGGAGTAAAAGAACTTGGGGGTTGTTTTCATAGAATCCTTCCCGATATGATTGAAATCGGAAGTTTTATCGGTTTGGCAGCAATGACAAAGTCGGAAATTACAATAAAGGATGTAAGCTATGAAAACCTTGGAATCATTCCCAATGTATTCCGTCGTTTAGGAATTAAATTAGAACGCAGAGGTGATGATATTTTCATTCCAGCTCAAGATCATTACGAAATAGATACATTCATTGATGGTTCAATCCTTACCATTGCTGATGCGCCATGGCCTGGATTTACACCGGACTTGCTGTCGATCATATTGGTAGTGGCCACTCAAGCAAAAGGGTCAGTGTTGATTCATCAGAAAATGTTCGAGTCCCGCTTATTCTTTGTGGATAAACTCATTGATATGGGTGCACAGATTATATTGTGTGATCCGCACAGAGCCACTGTGATAGGGTTAGATCGTCACTATGACTTGCGCGGAATTCAAATGACTTCACCAGATATTCGTGCTGGAGTTTCTTTACTCATCGCGGCTTTATCTGCTCAAGGAAAGAGTGTGATTCACAACATCGAACAAATCGACCGAGGCTATCAAGATATTGAACTTCGTTTGAACAATATAGGTGCTGACATAAGAAGAATAGGATAATGAAATACCTTCTCATTTTTATCGCAATCGGGGCCTTGTCGCTCACGATTTTTTCGCCATCAAAGGATGAAAACCAAGCTTTACCAACCGAAAAAGCACCAGACATTACCTTAGTAACACCAGAAGGAAAAACAATTCAATTGTCAAAATTGAAGGGGAAAATGGTGTTGATTGATTTCTGGGCATCATGGTGTGGTCCATGTCGAAAAGAAAATCCAAATGTGGTAGAGGCGTATGCAAAGTACAAATCATCAAAGTTTAAAAATGCGAAAGGATTTGAAGTATTCAGTATTTCACTAGACCGTAATGAAGATGCTTGGAAAGCGGCAATTGCACAAGATAAGTTGACGTGGAAATACCACGGTTGGGACAAAGATAATGTAGTCTCAACATTGTATAAA
>JAJTDQ010000151.1 GCA_021300505.1 Cryomorphaceae bacterium | reverse complement strand
CCATCCCACAAACACGAAATGGTCTGTTCAATATGGAGCAAATCTGTGCGGCGTCACTGCAATTTTCTACAATGGGCTCGTCGAATAAACCAAAGCGTTCATTTAATTTTATGAGTCCCTCAATGTTTGGGTTTTCAAAGAGTTTTCCTGCTTCATTCTTAAGCTCAATGAGCAGTCCGCCTAATATTTTTAAAGTAGCAAAAGACGATGCTGATTTTTCTGGATGTTGAACGTTGTCAATGTTTTTTACGAAAATCAGTTCGTTTTCTAAGGCATTTAAATTCGACAGCAAAGCACCATGTCCAGCAGGACGACGCACATGCTGACCACCTTCCATCAATGCCAATCCACTTTCCGTAAAGGCAATGGCATCAGAGTCATGCGATTGGTCTGAGAACGACAGTGCTGCATTGGGGGCAGTTGCGGTGACAGAGCTTCTGATTTGTGTATGAAATTCTTCTTGAACCGTAAAATGAAAGGAAACCTTATGTTCAGTAAGTTGAAGTCCTTGCAAGACATGTTCTTGAAATGCATTTATTGTTATGGTTCCTACACTGTGAAAAGGAATTAAACCTTTGGGTAAATGTCCAAGAGATAAACCATTTTTCTCGAGAAGAAAGATAAGTAAATCACTATAGCGGTCTTTTTTGGAAAGCACTACAGATTGCATCTCCACCGAAAGACTTTGGTAAAACGCAAAAGACGATAAATGGGTAAGAAATCGCTCGATAGGACCACGCTTTTCATAACTTGGATTCATCAAGAAGTCATGGATAAATTGAAACATGCGGGATCCTGAACCAGATGCTGGAATGAAATACACGAGTTCGCGTATTCCAGCATCAAAAATCTTCATGAATTGCTCACGCTCAAGATCGGAAAGTACTTTTATTCCATGTTCAGGTGTACAAGGAGCATCCAATTTTAAAGATGGATTTTCGCGAAAAACAAGTGTTCGTTGCTCATTGATCCATGATTCCGAAGGGGACTGACTCATTACTGCGAGAGATTGTTTTTCTTTGTACTGTGAATATCGTCACCGAAATTATAAAATATCGTTGGAATGCCAAGGGAAGACATGGTACTCATTCTCCTTTTGTCTATGCCTTTACCGATGAATGTCAGCGAATTCCATTGGATCTAGAGGTTGTTGAGGGATTAAAAACCATTGAATCCTTGTGCAAGGCAAGTACTGAAATCGTTGTTGTAAACGATCAAGGTGTGGGATCACATCGACTTTCGAATCAGCGAAAAGTGAAGGATATTTATCGGGTAAGTTCCTCAAAGGGCAAGTTTGGTCGCTTGTTGTTCCAAATTTCACGTTACTATTCACCCAAACACATCCTTGAATTTGGTACTTCACTCGGTGTTGGAACCTATTGTTTGTCGAAAGGAAATCCTGAGGGATATATCGTTTCGATCGATGCATGCGCCAATACCCAGGCAGTGGCTCGTCGTATGCTTGAAAGCGCGAAGATGGAGAATTGTACATTGATCAATTCAACTTTTGACGACTACCTGGCACAAAATCCAAAGGAAATCTTTGATCTTGTCTTCATTGATGGTCATCACGATGGAGAGGCACTATTGCGTTATCTCGATGCTTTGAATAACAATATTCACGATGACACCATTTTCATCTTAGACGATATTCGCTGGAGTGTGTCGATGTTTGATGCATGGCAAAAAATCATTACAGATCCGAAGTTCCATGTCACGATGGATTTCTTTCGAATGGGGATGGTTGTGCGGAGACCACAGCAAAGAAAAGAACATTTTGTGGTGAAAGTTTGAGTACGTGCTTCCAGATTATTATTCATCAAGCCGCTGTAACTTTTCCTTCATGAAATCCTCATAGTACTAAATATGCTTTTTTCATTCAAGAATTAAGGTTAGGTTTATTCATGTATTACTTAAATTTTAGCGCTATGGAAACACGAAAACTGAATGCCGCTTTATTGATTTTATCAGTTGTTTTACTTGGGTCATGCACAAAATCAGTATTTAAAACGACTTCCGACAAACTCATGAAATCGTGGGTGTATGAAAAAGTGACTTTTGAGAAAAACAATAGCTTCGGGAAAGAAGATGTGACGACAGATTATGCTGGAGTTGTGCTCACATTCAACACTGATTTTACAATTGATGAGGTGAATTCAAACACAGGGTTAATTCGCATTGGAACTTGGAAAGTAGATTACGAGCAAGACGACTATGCTACCGCAACTGGTCAAACACCTGTCGCAACAGAAAAACTTGAAGGGACATTGACTGACGGAATAAATGGCGCAGTGTATTTATTGAAATGGAAATCATTATCTGTTACAAACTCAAAGATTAGAGCCTATGAATACAAAGACGATGGCACTTATTGCTATACTTTAGTTCAAAAATAAGGTTCAAACGAACAATGAAGAGCGCCCCCAAAGGCGCTTTTTTTTGTGGGCAAATTAAAACGTCGCCGTCAACAAATCTAGGACGGAAGGATGTGCCGAAACAGGCGAAGAGGCTTTTGCATCATCATTTTCCTTGTCAGTGGCTTTGAATATCCCATTCGATTGACTCCAAGGCTCATCGGCCACCGATCTAGACATGGTCGCGGTTTCAGAAGAGATTACCTCTACGGGAGCGACGGATTCAATCACTGCGATTTCCTCACTCGCATTGCTATACGATTCAAGTTCTGAAGGTATTGCTTCATTGCTTTCTTGTGAAGTACTTACCTCTGCAACTTTAACAGGTGGTGTCTCTTTTGATTTTGAGGATGTTGTTTTTGAATTGGACGTGGAGGTAGATTTATTTTTTTCTACTTGAGCGAGTGAAGGTTTAGCGGATAAAGTCGTGTCAAAAAGGAATGGTGTGGCAATTAAAGCGATGATTCCAATCGCAGCCGCATAGGCCAAAGGACGTTGAAAGAGTGGTTTGTCTTTCGGGTAAAGGGCAACGCCAATGCTGTTCAACCAAATGATACGCGTGTTTTTCTGATATTTCGCAGCGAACAGATCATCTAGAGATTGCTTGGTTTCTCGTTTTGGACTAAACGTGTTTGAGACTTTAAGTCCTTCGATTTGTTCAAATACCTGCTTCAAATGAAGAAATTCATCTTCAGTGGCACACCATTCACGCAGTGAGTCCTTTTCGTTCGGCGTCAATTCAAAATAGTGCTTGTTCAGTACCAACCGTTCCAGTTCTTTTTCCATCATCGATTCAATTGAGGGTCAAATTCTTTTAATTTTTCTGCCAAATATTTTGTCGCATAAAATAAGCGCGACTTGATTGTTCCTTCTGCAACACCGAGTACTTCAGCAATTTCTAGTATTGACAATCCATCCAAATGGCGAAGTGCAAAAACTTCCTTGTGCTTTTGATCTAGCTCGTCCATACTTTCTTTAAAGGCTTCTTTAAAAAAGCGGTCTTGTACTTCGTTCATTACATTTGCTGTGGTGTCGAATAGGCTGAAATGGTTGTCTAAATCATTCCGTGTTCCTTTGCGTACTTCAGCTTTCTTGTATTCGTTCTTGCACATGTTGTAGGCCACAGAATACACCCATGTTTTAAAACTTCGTGTCGGATCAAAGTGCTCTGGCTTGTGGACAATCTTTGCGAATAAATCATGCACAAAATCTTCTGATTTCTCGCGGTCGCGCCACAGCATGCGCATGAAATAACCCAATAGCGGCCCGGAATAGCGTTGGTACAATTCATCAAATGCACGTTTTTCACCACGCATGATGGCTTCCATGAGCTTTTCATCGGTAAAATTCGTGTATGAGGTACGCAACAACTTCATTCCTCAATAACTCGCTTTGATGGATTGAACTTGTTCATACTTGCCACATTGCACCGATATTAGATCAAGGACTGCGTCAATTTGCTTTACTTGGTCTTGCTGCCCTTTGGTTTGGTATTCTTTGCGAAGCAATAGTAACATAGGGAGGTAGTTCGAGGAAAGTGATCGGGCTTTATCACGTCCGTTTTTAATGATGACAGCGGAAAGTTCGTGATTCCAAAGGTCCTCATTCCGTTCAAAATTCCTTGTGCAACCTTCAGGATGGTATTCCATTACTAAGCCTGCGACATAGAGGCTCTGCTGAATAGGTACTAAGTATTCCTTCGGAACTGTCAATGAAATACCGAGGTTTTTTGTTCCATTAAGCGCACAGAAATTTGTGAAGTAGGAAACATCAATTGTCGTGGCATTTGGAAGGCTAAATCCTTTATTTTTTAATGTATTTCTGTACATGCGTAATCAAACAACCATTCTTTGGAACAGAACGCAATACATCTTTGCCATATAGGGTCATGATTTCTGTAATGCGCCCATTGGAATGAAGTTTTTTCAGGTGTTTCTTTGCCTCGCTATTATTCTGAATGATAAGGTCATAAGCAGTGAGTTGAATTTGTACATCCGAGTTGTCAGGTCGGAGTTCTTCTGCTTTTAGAAGATGGTCTATAAGTGAAATGTTATAATTGCCAGAAATGTAGGTGTAATAATGGAATTCAAATGATTCAGGTGCCGCCTGTGACAAAAGTTCTACATATTGATTCATTTGTTGTTGCTGCTCAGCATTCGGTGTACGTTGAGTACGTTGTGTGGATGCTTGTTGACGTGTGGTTGTAAAAAGTCCACTTACTTGCTGAATTTGTTGCGATGCTTCGGTTGTGTATCCAGAAGTCGAAGATGTTTTTACCTCCTTTAATTTTTCGGTTTGTTTTTTTTGTTGAATGGATTCTTCGCGTTTTTCTTGCTCCATCTTGAAAGAAACTGTGTCAATTGCCTGTTCTTCCAAAGATTTAGATTGAATCACATTCACGTTTGAATTACTCTGCGGTGCAGTATT
>JAJTDQ010000150.1 GCA_021300505.1 Cryomorphaceae bacterium | reverse complement strand
CAAAATAGAGATAACCAGAACTTTGGTCGACGGTCATCCAAGTAAAAAACTGGTGTGTTTTCGTTTCATCCTGATTGACTTTCCGAGGCGCTGACCATGATTTACCTCCATCTTCAGAAACTGAAAGCCAAACATCCGTATTGTTATATCCACTCTTTTGATCACACCAATTCAGGTACAAGTTCCCCCTATTGGGACCGTCACTCAAATCGCATTGAAGTATTGGAAGTCCATTGGCTCTGTACATTCCTGGAATAGTCAAATCCCAACCCCCATGTTGTTCATGTAAAATTTGTTCCTCGGCGAGCCACGTTTTCCCCCTGTCCAGAGATCGCTGAAATACAAGTCCTTTTGGGCCTGCCCACGTCACATAAACCTCACCATTTGGACCTACTGCAGGCACAGCACCTTCGACTGTATAATCTCCATCTTGACAGTCACCAGCAAATTTGGAAATCCGTTGTGGGTTGCTCCACGTTTTTCCTTGATCTGAGGATTTGGAAAACATGATGCGCGAAGAATCGCGAGGTTCGCGAGAATCATAAGCATCAAATTGTGTCCAAGTCATGAAAATTTCATTGTTCTTGGGATCAAGTGCTACCCAATGTTTGTCTTGAGCCTTTGTTCCACTCGGTTTTGGAAATGTGCCTGTATTAAATTTTCCGTCTACATTAGGCGCTGATTGACAAACAATTCGGTCAATCCATGAACCCTTGCTGTAATCGCTCAAATGAAAATAATATACCCTTCCTGTTGTATCAAATAGCAAAACAGGATCGCCCCAAACGCCATATTTACTTATCATCGAATAGCTCTTCCAGGTTTGTCCGGCATCTTTAGAATAATAATAGGCATTCATGATACTACCTGCAGCCATAATGGATGGATTGTTTGGGTCAATAGCGATAGAAGGTTCACTAATGCCATTTAGGGTATTCACAACACCCGAATTTTTAAGTTGGATGTTGGGAAATTCTGATTGACCAAACAAGAAGAATGGAAAAATACAAATAGTTAAAAGTAGTATTCTCATGTTATATTGCTCTAAACCAGTATTTACGCAATTTCTCTCTATCCACTTGAGTTGAACCCTTAAAAGAAAATTGTGGTCGTTCAAACTCACTCATAACTACAGTCAATTCCAATAAAATTTGATCTCGAGAAACCAACAACTTCATATTTTCGCCAACCTCTAAAGTAGCTAAAAACGATTCTAATGTGCTTTGGTCCACCCTGAAACCGTTATACCCAATAATCTCATCATTCACACTCAATCCAGCATTTTCGGCAGATGAACCGGCGCGAACGGAACGAACTGTCAATCGACCACCGTCTTGTTTTAAACCTGCACCGAATGAAGGAGTCGTAATCTTTCTGAAACCGACATCAACACCCGCTGGACCGAAGTACTTTTCAAATGGAACCATTTCTGTCCCATACACATAGCTGTTAAAGAAATCACTCATGTCCTTGTCTAGGAAAGCCGACAATTCAGACTGAAATTCCTTATCTGAAAATCCGCGATTCAATTTCATGTAATACTTTTCATACAGCACGCGCATGAAATGGTCGAGGCATTTTTTACCATAGTACTTATCAATAATCATCGCATCAATAACCGCCGCGAGCATGGCTCCACGAGAATAATAGGTCATAGTGGTATTTGAACTGTTCTCATTTGGACGGTAGGCTTTAATCCATGCATCAAAACTTGCGTGAGCTACTGGCTGAACCCTAGCTCCAACAGATCCTTCCACGTAATTTACGGTTGATTCTAACTTTGCAAGGTATTCAGTCTCCGCAATGTATCCGGCACGGCGCATTAAAAGTTCATCATAATAGGAGGTAAATCCCTCCATTACCCAAAGCAGTGTAGTATAATTTTCTTCGTCATAATTGAATGGACCAAGTTCGATCGGGCGTATGCGTTTCACATTCCACAAATGAAAATACTCATGAGCCACCAAATTTAAAAAATCGAGATAAGCCTTTCCTTGGTAGGTCCAACGGTTGACACTCAAAGTTGTTGAATTACAGTGCTCCAAACCACCTTGACCATCAACCACGTTATGAATGATGAATGTGTATTCCTTATTGGGATTTTGACCAAACACATCCGTAGCTGCTTCGACGATTTTGGCCATGTCTTCCTGCAACTCAAAAACCGAATAATTGGCGACACCATACATCGCAACGGTGTGTTTTACGCCAGCTGCCATAAATTCAAACACCTCTTGATTTCCAATTTCAATAGGACAATCCACGAGTTGATCGTAATCGTTATAAACAAATTTCTCCAATCCATCAGCAGTAACTCCTTCACCCTTTCTCGGCAAGGCAGTGCTTATGGTTTTAAATTCTGAATATGGAAATATGGTCAACTCTCCAGAGCGTTCCTTGTGTCCATCCACATACATGAATACCCCGCTACCGCTCACATACCCATGTGTCAAGTCCAAAAAGCTTGTTCGAACAGACAATTCAAACGCATACACGTCATAACTAATTCGAATTTTCTTCGCCTTTCCTTTCTTTAGTACCCAGGCATTCTTTGCATCCTTTTCCAAACGCCATTTTTTACCCGTCTCATCTGTAGCATAGACCAAATCAACATTTCGTGCAAATTCCCGCACCAAATAAGATCCTGGTGCCCAAACAGGCATTTTAATGTGTAATTCAGATTCCTTAAAATCCGACAATTCCATCACAACCTGAAAATAGTGATTTTGAGGGTTTGGCATCCGCAATTCATAACGAACGGACTGAGCCAGTACCGTGTAGGTCAACACAAAAGTGGCGCAAAAAAATAGGATTTGTCTCATGATTTTAGTTTACATGTCAAAGATACAATTTGCAACGAAAAGGGCTAAATTTACTTGAAATTCAAAAATTATGAACCACTCCTACCCATTAGCCATCGTGCTTATGCTCCTATTTTCTTGCGAGCAAAAATCTACCAACTCACCAAAGCCAGATGATTCAAGCCTTCGTGACCGTATTGCTCAGTTGGAAAAAGAGAATCAAGAAAAAGACTCGATGCTGAATAGTTCATTGGAATTCTACAATCAAATTAGGACTAATCTTGAGGCGATCGAACTGAAGCAGCGAGAAATTCGCGTACGCACCAGCGATCCAGAGCAAACGGAAAGCGATAAAGATTGGATTTTAAGTCAAATTAATTACATCAATTATTTACGTGTTGAAAACTCTAAAAAAGTAACACAGTTGTCGAAACAATTGAATGTGAAAGACAAGAAAATCAGTGAATTGGAAACGATGATGTACGACTTAATTCAAAACATCGATGCGAAAGAACTCCAAATAGCTGAATTTCAACAAGAATTGAGCTCTCTGAACCATTCTTACTCCCGTCTTTTTGATGCCTACCGCGAAAAAGATGACCTTGCAGAAACACTTAAAGACGAGATAAATACCGCATATTATTCGTATGGAACTGAAAAGGAACTGATTAAAAACAACGTCATTGAGCAGAAAAAAGGATTTATTGGAATCTCCAAAAGCATCCGAATTGCAGGAGATTTTAACGAGAAGTACTTTTCAAAAATTGACATGCGGGAAGACAATGAAATCTTTGTTGAAGGTTCAAAGCCTTTGATTGTCACCGATCATCCATCAGATTCCTACACACTAGTGCCAATAGGGAAAAACACAAAAATTCGAATCAAGGACCCGCATAAATTCTGGAAAGTATCTAAATATCTTGTCGTTATTGTTAAATAATGTACTACAAATGCTTGAACGAGAATTCGCGTGTGTCGTAGTCTTTTTCAAATAAATGCGGATAATACTTCTCCATCTCATCATTCATCAAGCGAATAGGCACATCGTCGAAAATCCCATAAAAGTGTACATACTCCATGAATTTCTTGCCATGTTCGAATTCCTGAAAAAGCGAATCATTTTCCCCATCCCAGTCCAAGGGTGTAACCCGCGTTAACGCACAAATACGCTCATCAAAAGCCGGAGTGCATTTCACCCATTTTCCGTTTAAAAACATTTCGACAAATCCGTGAAACACAATTTCTTCGCGACGAAGCATTTTGGTCAGTTTATCCACGCCAATATGATTGGTTACGATGGCATAGCCCAAACGTGATGGAATGCCAAATTTCCTTGCACTTGCAGCCAATACCGTTGATTTTTCGACACACCAGGCACGTTTCTTTTGAAGGACATTGGATGCTTTTAATCCTTCATTCGTCAAGTCCAAATGATATGGATCGTAGATAAAGCTATCACGAACAAGGTAATACAGTTCAATTGCAATGGCTTTTTTATCCTGTTCTGATGCTATGTGCGAAGTGAACGAATCAAATTGCTCATGCTTAAAATTCAGAAAAAATGTATCCTTTAGGTATGCTTCCCTTATTGAGTAAAGAATGAGAAAATTTCTGCAATTTTAACCAAACAATGGGAAGCACACAAACATATAAGAAACAAAGGTCGAAGGAAGGAGGAG
>JAJTDQ010000149.1 GCA_021300505.1 Cryomorphaceae bacterium | reverse complement strand
CTCTTGTTCCGTGTGTAATTCAACACCAAGTAAAGAGGCCATGACTGACCCCGCAAAAGGTTTAGGCTTTTTGTATTCAATATCCAGAACAGAACTCAATTTATCACCATATTGCGCATCGAAACCTCCCGCAGAAAATTTCACCGAGCCCACTAAAGCAGAATTGATGAAACTCATACCCTCCTGTTGACCGCTTCGTGTGAGAAAAGGTCTGTAAATATTGAATCCATTCACATAAACCAGGTTTTCATCATAACTTCCACCTCGCACATTGTAATTGGTAGTCAACTCGTTATTCGACGTGGCAGCCGTGGTATAGGTCAAAAAACGCTCGTAATTCCCAAGTGGAATGTTCTGAACATCAATGATTTTCAATGTTGGCAATTCGAATGGATCTTGTCGCACTTCATAAACGGAAACACCTATTTCTTGTTGGAAATTCAATCGAATAGCAGGAACATTAACACTATTACTCGATGCAATATAAGTTCGACTTTCTTCCAAATCAGAGGTTCGGTAAACTACCTGAATGGTGTCGCCCAATGCAACTGTTAAGACGTAAGCCCCAAGTGTATCGGTGTACGTTAGAGAGGGAATAGCTTTTTCACAGAAAACCTTTACATTTTCGACCGGTTTACCCTTCTTGTCCAAGCAAAATCCTTTAACAACTGCTTGTTGCGCAATAGAATTTAGCGCGATGCAGAAGAAAAGAAATGTGACAATTTTGCTCATAGGCCGATCTAAAACGAGGATTTCTTTTGATTATTTCATGAGCGAAGAACAACAAAATCTGGATCAAATGGATCAATGGACCAATAAATACGTTCAATGAATCCATCCAAGTCTCCATCCGGCGATAATGAGAACATACTCACAGTCCTTTCTTGCATTGAATTCTTTGGCAACACGCGCTCATGAATTTGTTCAATAGCACGAAGCGCTGTATCATGGCGTTGCTTCACCGTCTTCGTAATTTTATCTTTGATATTCTGAATGGCTTTTTCTAATCGAACACCCTCTGCTTCAGCATAACCCGAAAGCCCTTCATCGCAAGCGAGAACATGGGCAGTAATACTTGTGCGCAAATGTTCAAGGTGTTCATCTATTTGCGAGAAATTCACGTCATCCGATGCTTCAGAAGCCAAGTACTGTTCTTTCAATCTGTGCACATCCTGAAACATTTGCTCCAAGGCAACACCATACTTATTCATCTTTTTAGATGTGGAAGAGTCAATCAATAACAACGAAGTACGCACTTGAATCATAGGATAAGGAATCGAAGCTTGATCGAATACTCCCTTCAATTGCAGCCAGTATGAAATTTCTCCTGCCCCACCGACATAGCATACGTTCGGAAGTAGAACTTCTTGATAAACAGGTCGAAGAATGACATTCGGTGAAAAACGTTCTGGATGTGCATTAACCTCTTCAAGCATCTCATTCAATGTACGTTGACCAACTCCTTCAATATAAAATCCATCTTCAATCTTGAGAATTCTTTCACGCGAATTGTGAGTAAGATAAAACAAGTTGACCTCACGCGGTGTGGCTTGTGTTTTCCATCCTTCATGAATCAAGCTTTCGTTTATTTTAAGAACTGCTTTGTAGGAAAACTCTTCCTTCAACTCTTTTTCTAAGATTGGGATAAACTGCTTTTTCAAAGACGGATGATCACCATCAATGCACAATAATCCATATGCCGAAAATAATTCGTGTATCATTGAAAAGGTCGCTTCGGTCAACGTCGAACCGCTGTATGAAGATAAAAATGCATCAATTTGGGTTGTATCTACTCGACTAAATGAAGTTCGAATTTCCTCTTTTAATTCTTCAATTCCAACAGTTTCAAAACGTCCAACAGCACCTGTTTGTGTCGTTTCCCATTTCAAATCGCGACCAAACAATTCAACGCTTGAAATTTCTTGGTAGTCGTGATCTTCCGTGGCCATCCAAAAAATAGGAACAAACAATTCATCTGGATATTCTTTACTCAGTTCCTCACATAGACGGACAACGTGTAGGATTTTATAGATCATAAAAACTGGGCCCGTAAATACGTTCAATTGGTGACCTGTGGTAATTGTATAACAATTGGATTGACCTATACGATCGATATTTGACTGAACAGAAAATGATTGCTTTTTACCTGAATACAATTCCTCCCAGTACATTTTTAGAACCGCTCTTTGTTGTAGCCCGAAAGTTTTTTCTTTTAATTCGATTTGATTTGCAAAATGTTCCCGCGAAAAAGTTTGTTGAATGAAGGGCAGTACTTTTTCTTGATCCGTCGCAAGCATAAGTTGTTGTTCAGTAAAATAACCTGTATGCGATCTTGGAATTTTGAACTTTTGCATGTACAAATGTAATCAACTCAAACATGACTTCATTCGAATGATTGCCCTTATCTTTGTCAAAAAAAAAGAACATGGAAGCGATTATACGCACAAACAAGGGAGAAATGAAAGTATCCCTTTACACTGAGGATGCACCAAATACGGTTGCGAATTTTGTGAAACTGGCAAAAGAGGGATACTACGACGGTTTAAAATTCCACCGTGTTATTCCAAATTTTGTGGTTCAGGGGGGATGTCCCAACAGCCGTGACGGTGCGAAAGGAATGCCGGGCACTGGTGGTCCAGGTTATTCTATTGATTGTGAATTGAAAGGTGGAAATCAGCACCACGACCGTGGAGTTTTGTCTATGGCACATGCGGGTAGAAACACTGGGGGATCTCAATTTTTCATTTGCCATTCTCGCGACAATACAGCACATCTAGATGGAAACCACACGTGTTTCGGTAAAGTAATAGAAGGTGTTGATATTGTTGATGACATCCGTCAGAACGACAGCATCGATTCAATAGAAATCATTGATTAAGAAGCAAAAAAAGTCCAGTTTACGCTGGACTTTTTTTACTTTATTTGGCCATTTTCTTTGCCGTTTTTACATATTTGGCGTGTGCCTCTTTTAGATCTGGACAATTGTTAGCAATCGCATCTGCAAATTCCTTTGCGACAGGGTTTACACCTTTCTTTTCTGCCATTTCCAACGCACAAACAGCGTAATTTGCATCTGTCATGTCAATATTGAGTGCCTTAAGCTCTTCATTTTCAACATTTTTTTCCTTCATACAATCGCACATTTCTAGCGCAGATTGCTTGTAATCTTCCTTGCTTGGTCCGCATGAAACAAGAACTGAAAGAACGACAACACTTGTAAAAAATACTTTTTTCATTCTTAGATTTTTTTGCTAAAAATAGAGAGAAAGGCATAAATAAAATGAAAAGTGAAAAATTAAAAATGAAAGATGTCGAAATAATAAAAAATTAAAAGTTGAAAATAAAAGCTAGGGAAATATATAAATATTCCGATGAGCATTAAATCTTGCCCGTTCATCCGTTGAAGTGAATAGTTTTTAACAATCAAAGAAATTGATTAAAAATTTGAAATTCAAATACTACATTTGTTCAGCATGAGTGATTTCGTTGTTTCAGCCAGAAAATATAGACCACAAACCTTCGACACTGTCGTTGGACAGCGATCCATTACCTCTACACTCAAGAATGCCATAAAAACGGATCACTTAGCGCAAGCATTTCTATTCTGTGGGTCGCGAGGTGTTGGGAAAACAACTTCTGCACGTATTCTAGCGAAAACAATCAATTGTTTCAATCGAACTGAAAGTATTGAAGCTTGTGATGTTTGTGATTCATGCATTTCGTTCAACACGGGAAATTCGTTGAATGTCTATGAATTGGATGCAGCATCAAACAACTCTGTTGAAGATATTCGGAATCTAATTGACCAGGTTCGAATACCACCACAACTCGGTGATTACAAAGTGTATATCATCGACGAGGTTCACATGTTATCATCAGCGGCTTTTAATGCTTTTTTGAAGACATTGGAAGAGCCACCGAAACATGCGATTTTCATTCTTGCGACAACAGAAAAACATAAAATCATTCCAACCATTTTATCACGATGTCAAATTTTTGATTTCAACCGAATTCGAGTCAAAGACATCGCGGACCACCTCGCTGGAATAGCCGTGAAAGAAGGAATTACCATTGATTCCGAGGCCTTGCATCTCATAGGTCAAAAAGCGGATGGCGCACTGCGCGATGCGTTGTCAATGTTCGATCAAATTGTGACTTTCACAGGCACCACGGTTACCTATAAAAGTGTACTCGACAACTTGAATGTGTTGGACTACGATTATTATTTCCGAATCGTGGAAAGTGCTGAAAAAGAAGATATTCCTTCGGCTCTATTGCTCTTGAATGACATCGTAGAAAAAGGATTTGACACACACAACTTTGTAAATGGACTTGCGGAGCATTATCGTAATTTGTTAGTTTGCAAGGATGTACGTGTTGCAACACTTCTGGAGGTGGGTGAAGCTGTTGAGCAACGCTACATTGATCAAGCAAAATCGATAGACAGCGCAATAATCATTCGCGCGCTGGGTGTATTGAGAAAGGCAGATGTCG
>JAJTDQ010000148.1 GCA_021300505.1 Cryomorphaceae bacterium | reverse complement strand
TGGACGTTTCTCCAAAGTGTTGAAAGAAAACAATATCCCATTTCCAGAATATGGAGTAGTTGAAAGTGCTGAGCAAGCACTGGAGTTGGCTGATGTTCTTGGATTCCCATTGTTGGTGCGTCCATCGTATGTGCTTGGTGGCCAGAAAATGAAGATTGTAATCAATAAGGAAGAACTAGAACACCATGTGGTTGACATTATCAACGAAATGGGAAACAATCAAATTCTTCTCGATCACTTTCTTGGTGGGGCCATCGAAGCGGAAGCAGATGCCATTTGTGATGGTGAAGATGTTTACATCATCGGAATCATGCAACACATTGAACCAGCCGGAATTCACTCTGGAGATTCATACGCTGTTTTGCCTCCTTATAACCTTGGTGACTTTGTCATGCAACAGATTGAGGACATCACGAAGAAGATTGCTGTGGCGTTGAAAACCGTTGGACTGATCAATATTCAGTTTGCCATCAAAGATGATAAAGTATATGTCATTGAAGCCAATCCACGTGCATCCCGAACAGTGCCGTTCATTGCGAAAGCCTACGATGAGCCTTATGTGAACTACGCAACGAAAGTGATGTTGGGTGCAAAGAAGGTCAAGGACTTCACTTTCAATCCAAGAAAGGAAGGGTATGCCATCAAGATTCCAGTGTTCTCTTACGAAAAGTTCCCTGATGTGAAGAAAGAACTTGGACCTGAGATGAAATCCACAGGGGAGGCAATTCGATTTATCAAGAACTTGAAAGATCCATTCTTCACGAAGATCTATTCTGAACGCAACATGCATTTATCGAAATAGTGGTTGTTGAAGCTGGAATAAATAATGCTTTTCGAACGATCCTCATCATTATAGGAGCGATTGTTCTGCTGCGTTTCATTGGGCAGTGGATGAATGCGAAGCGCAACATGGAGGAAGAACGTCGTTTGAACAAGCAGCAGCGCGAATTTCAAGAAGAACGCAATCAGAAACTGAAGAATTTCGGTAAGGTGAACGTATTTGGTCGCACCACGAAAAAAAATAACAGAAACAAAGGCGATGTAGAAGATGTTGACTTCGAAGAGGTCGATTGAACGTAGGTCTGATAAAAACTCTATTTTTACCACAAATACTTGTTATGAAGAATTTCTTTCAAAAGAATTGGCCTCACTTTGCTGTCCTTGCAGCGTTTATTGTAATCATGTATGCCTATTTCGCACCTGAGTTCGATGGGTATCGTTTGAAGCAGCACGATGTGGAACAATACATTGGTATGGCACAGGAAACGAAATCCTTCCGTGAAAAAGCGAATGAGGAGCCACTATGGACAAATTCCATGTTTGGTGGTATGCCAACGATTCAGATTTCGACCTTGTACGATGGGAATTTCTTCCAACAAAGCTCATTGTGGTTCTTGGGATTCTTTGGTGTTCCCTCAGGTATCTTTTTACTTCACCTTCTAGGATTCTATCTGTTGGCGATGTGTATGCGTATCAAGCCACTGATTGGATTTATCGGTGCTGTAGCCTTTGCCTTTGCAAGTTATGAGATTGTGGTACTTCAAGCAGGTCACAACTCGAAAGCAATGTCTGTGGCATTAATGGCACCGGTGGTGGGCGCATTCATCATGGCATATCGACACAATTGGAAATGGGGAGCTTTGCTTTCCGGATTATTTATGTCGTATGAGTTGGCAAACAATCACTTACAAGTGACTTATTACCTTGCATTCTTATTGGCAGGATTGGGCGTTTATGAGTTGATTCAAGCCATCATGACGAAAGAATACAAGAAGTTTTTGTTTGCTTCGGGAAGCGTCATGGCCGCATATATTCTTGCGGTGTTCATCAACTATGGAAACATTTCATTGACCAACGATTATGCAAAGTATACCATACGTGGAGGAAACGACGTGACAATCAATGCCAATGGTACTCCTGCAACAAACAATACGGAAGGATTGGATAAGGAGTACATTACAAACTGGAGTTATGGAGTGGGTGAGTCCTTTACCCTAATTTCTCCATATGTGAAAGGATCAGCTTCGGTTGGTTTAGCAGACAGTCATTTCGGTGAAATGGTAGAGAATTCAGACCGTTCAATGGAAGACATTAACGAAGTAATGAATGCACCTTTTCCGGTGTATTGGGGTGATCAACCAATGACATCAGGCCCTGTATATCTAGGAGTTGTTGTTATGTTCCTAGCTTTGTTAGGTATGGTGTTCATTAAAGATCGTTCGAAGTGGGTATTCCTGGGTATCAGTATCTTGGCCCTGACCCTTTCATGGGGTAAAAACTTCATGGGTTTGACGGATTTCTTTATTGAGAACGTTCCCGGATACAACAAGTTTAGAACGGTGACCATCATCATGGTATTGATTGAATTATGTATTCCGATCATTGCCGTGTTGCTATTGCAACGTTTGTATGAAGCACGTGAAGAAATCAAAAGCCAGAAACGTAATTTCTTAATTGTTTCGGGTGCTTTCTTTATTTTCTTATTTGGCGTGAAGACAGTTGGACTAGGTGACAACTATACTTCGAAGCAAGAAGTAGAGCAGATGAATGCATATCCATCACAAGTGTCTCAGCAAATTCGAGCGATTGATCCAAAGGTCTTGGCAGAACAATACCGTGTTGACCCGACAAACCCTCAACAGATTCAACAATTTATCGATGCGCAAGTAGAAGGGGCCAATAACCGCTATACATTGATGAAAGGAGTGCGTGAAGAAATATTCGCAAGTTCGATGAACAGGTCTTTGATTTTCACCTTCTTAATCATCGGTGTGATGGCATTGTTCTTTTACACAGCCATTTCGAGTGAACTCATCGTCGCGGGAGTTGCCGCATTGGTGCTCGCAGACTTGGTGTTCGTTGATCAAAATTACTTGAGTTCCAAAGAGGATGATAAAGGAAATTTAAAGTATTGGGCGGAAGCGCCAACGATATTGTATCCGCTTTCTCCGAATAAAGCAGACAACGACATCATGACCTTGGAAACGATGGATCCATCGGTAGCCAAAGTTGTGAAAGCAGCGGAAAAAGATGGAAAGGCAAAGGCAGAAGAATTGAGTTATTCCGGAGCGGATGCGCGACGCGTGATCGATTCATACCGTTATTCTGCGTTGAACTTTGCTACCAATTATCGCGTCTTTGACTTCGATGGTGGGTGGAGCAGTACGCGTGCATCCTATTTCCACAAATCGTTGGGGGGATATCACGGGGCGAAATTGAGAAACATTCAAAATGTGTTTGATTTCCATTTGGCACGAACAAATAACAAGGTGTTAGATATGCTCAATGTGAAGTACATCATTCAAGAAGAATCGTTGCGTCCGAATCCAACAGCAATGGGTAACGCATGGTTTGTAAAGACAATTGAAGTGAAGGAAACTGCCAACGATGAAATTCGTGCGCTAGGAAATAAGTTCGATATCACCAATCAAGGTCCTGGACAATTGTTGGTGAATGGTCAACCTGCTGCAAAAGCATCGGTTTTTGGAAGTGAAGATCTTCAGTACTTGTTAGGTCGTGATACTTTGACTGTTCCATTGTCAAATGGTCTTGCTGAAGGACAAGAAGCACTTTGGGTACGTGACACAAATGGAGTGACGAACTTAATTCCCTTGATTACCATGTCTGCAGATAGCCTGGGCTCTTTCAAGCCATTGGTGAAGTTAAAGGTAAGTGACGAATTCAAGGTACGTGATGAAGCAGTGATGTTGAAGGAGTTTTCTTCAAAATTGAAAAGCAATACATTCTCTGGAATGGGGACAATTAACATGAAGTCATATGCTCCGAACAAGATTGTTTACTCGGCAGATTGTAAAGGAAACCAATTCGCAGTTTTCTCAGAAATCTATTATCCTGATGGATGGAAGGCATTCGTGGACGGGAAAGAGGTTGACATTGTGAAAACCAACTACCTCTTGCGTGGACTTGAATTGTCCTCAGGAAAACACACGATCGAGTTCAAGTTCGATTTGCCGAAATACCGCAAATCAAATACCTTGGCCATTGTAGGAACAGGAATCTTGTTTTTACTGATCACTGGTGTTGCATTCATGGAGTTGAAGAAAGCGAAAAACTAATTCACTTTCGTACTGAATAGCGTTGATGTGGGACTTCATTTCAGCACTTTCAATCATAGTAATGTTGAAACAAAGGATTGGGGCCGTATGCAAAAAGTGTTATTTATCGCACATTGGTTTCCCACATCGGATTTTCCGCTGAAAGGAATTTTTGTTCGCAATCATGCGGTATGCCTTAATTCCATTTCTAATCTGACCGTAGTGAATTTTTCCATTGAATATGGGAGGGCACTGCGAAAAGTGGAGATTTCAAGAATGATTGACAAGGACGGATTGGATATCCTAGAGATTCGTCTTAGAAGTCGGTTTTACAAGGTGTTTTATTACGCGCTAAACTACCAGCAACGACTTTTAAAGAAGGCTTTACTTACCTCTGGTATCGATGTTCAATCATTCGATCTTCTCATGTCGAACGTGCTTTTCCCGAGTGGAATTTGCACCATGCAGCTGGCAGAAA
>JAJTDQ010000147.1 GCA_021300505.1 Cryomorphaceae bacterium | reverse complement strand
TTGGTCATCCGTCAAGTGCCAATGAAATTTATTGAATTTGTACATGGCCATAAGGTCGATGTAACGCTTCACCTCATCCACCGTAAAAAAATGACGAGATACATCCAAGTGTAAACCTCTCCAAGAGAACTTCGGATAATCCTTTAAAAAGCACTTGGATATAGTGTATTGTCCTTCCTCACCTTGAATCAATTGATATAAAGAGTTCACCGCATAGAAACAACTCGCATCCGAACTGTAGGTGATGATGATATTCTCATTGACATTGATTGAGTAATAATCTGTTGGAACATTATTCACTTTCTTGAAAACAAGCTGCTTGGCACTTGGCGAAACGATGACACGTATTCCGTAAACACGCGTCAAACGGTCCGAAGCATAGTCAATTATTCCAGAGGGCGCATTATCTCCATTGATGGCTATCTCTTCATTCAATGAAAAAATACCATCGGAAACAGTGTCAAAAACACAGTCGCAAGGACCGCCACGAAATGCACTTTACTAACTTTCATAGAATTCAATTACATGTTACGACGGTATTGCCCTCCAACTTCAAACAATGCATTTGTGATTTGTCCTAAAGACGCGTATTTACAGGTCTCCATCAATTCCTCAAACATGTTTCGATTGTTGATTGCCGCATCTTGAATTCGAGCTATTCCTTCCATCGATTTATCCGCATTTGACGTATGTAAATTCGACAGCATCGAAATTTGGTATTCTTTCTCCTCTTCCGTTGCTCGAATCACTTCTTTTGGCAAAACCGTAGGCGACCCTTTCGAGCTGAGGAAAGTATTTACCCCAATAATTGGAAATTCACCGGTGTGTTTCAACATTTCGTAGTGCAATGACTCCTCTTGAATTTTTGAACGTTGGTACATCGTTTCCATAGCACCAAGCACACCACCACGCTCTGTAATTCGATCAAACTCTGTCAATACCGCTTCTTCCACGAGGTCTGTCAATTCTTCAATGATGAAAGAGCCTTGCAATGGATTTTCATTTTTCGCCAATCCAAGTTCACGGTTGATAATCAACTGAATGGCCATAGCACGACGCACAGACTCCTCTGTAGGCGTTGTGATGGCCTCATCGTAAGCGTTCGTATGCAATGAATTACAATTGTCATATATTGCATACAGGGCTTGCAAAGTTGTTCGGATATCATTAAAATCAATTTCCTGTGCATGCAATGAACGTCCCGATGTTTGAATGTGGTATTTCAGCATTTGAGCACGTGAGTTTGCGCTGTACTTTCGCGCTAGCGCTTTTGCCCATACACGTCGTGCAACACGACCAATTACTGCATATTCTGGATCAATTCCATTCGAAAAGAAGAAGGATAAATTCGGCCCGAAGTCATTGATGCTCATTCCTCGGCTCAAATAGTACTCAACATAGGTGAATCCATTTGCCAAGGTAAATGCCAACTGCGTAATTGGATTCGCGCCAGCTTCAGCGATGTGGTATCCCGAAATAGAAACCGAGTAAAAATTACGTACACCTTTATCGATGAAGTACTGTTGCACATCACCCATAAGTCGCAATGCAAATTCTGTCGAGAAGATGCATGTGTTTTGCGCTTGATCTTCTTTAAGGATATCCGCCTGAACAGTTCCACGCACTTGAGTAAGTGTTTCCGACTTGATTTGTTGATAAACATCGGCAGGCAATACTTGATCACCTGTAACACCGAGTAGCATCAACCCAAGTCCATCATTCCCTTCAGGAAGTTCACCTTGGTATCTTGGGCGAACCGTTCTAGCATTGGTGCTGGACCATTGATCGTCATTGACACTGACGTCATGGCATGCGATAGGTCAAACCCAGAATATAATTTCTTCGCATCATCCAAACAGCAAATCGACACACCCGAGTTTCCAATTTTCCCGTAGATATCCGGACGCAGATCTGGATCATTCCCGTAGAGTGTCACTGAATCGAACGCCGTTGATAAGCGTTTTGCTGGCATTCCAAGGGAAACATAATGGAATCGTTTGTTTGTGCGTTCTGGACCACCCTCTCCGGCAAACATTCGTGTTGGATCTTCACCTTCGCGCTTGAATGGGAACAAACCAGCAGTATATGGGAATTCACCCGGTACATTTTCTTGTAAGGACCAACGAAGAATATCGCCCCAACTGGAATAACGTGGAGTTGCTACTTTAGGAATCTGCAAGTGAGAAAGCGATTCAGAATGTGTTTGAATCGACAAGACTTTGTCACGCACCTTAAAATTAAATTCAGGATCCTTGTACAATTTCTTCTTCGCCTCCCATTTCTCAAGAATGTCCCAGTTTTTAGGGTCAAAATTCAACTTCTCTTTTTCGAATGCTTCTTGAAGTCCTTTCACCAAGCGGTCTTTATCATCCATTGTGGAAGCTGAAATGGTTTGAATACTGGTATGTAAGCCATGAAGTCGTTCAGCAACCTGCACCTGTTGATTCACCCAGTTGTCGTACGAGCGATTGTTTTCAGAGATTTCAGACAAATAGCGTGTTCGATCCGGTGGAATTACAAAGATTTTCTCGGACATCTCGCGTGTAATTGCGAACGTGGAATTCAATGGCGCTTGCGTCTTCTCCACTACTTTGTCCATGATGACCTTGTAAAGAGAGTTCATTCCTGGGTCATTGAACTGCGAAGCAATTGTTCCATACACCGGCATTGAATCTACTTCTTTTTCCCACAGATTGTGGTTGCGTTGGTATTGTTTACGTACATCGCGCAACGCATCCAGAGCCCCTCGTTTATCAAACTTGTTTAGTGCGATAACATCAGCAAAATCGAGCATGTCAATTTTCTCCAGTTGTGTTGCAGCCCCATATTCTGGAGTCATTACGTACAACGAAACATCCGAGTGGTCCATAATTTCTGTATCCGACTGACCGATTCCAGACGTTTCAAGAATGATCAAATCGTAATTTGCAGCTTTCAGTATTGTAATCGCTTCGGCTACATGTTTCGATAAAGCCAAGTTAGATTGACGTGTAGCCAATGAGCGCATGTAAACACGTTCACTTCGAATAGAGTTCATGCGAATGCGGTCACCAAGCAAGGCACCACCTGTCTTTCGTTTCGAAGGGTCAACAGAAACTACTGCGATCTGCTTATCCGTAAAATCAATTAAGAAACGACGCACCAATTCATCCACTAAAGAAGATTTTCCTGCCCCACCTGTACCTGTAATACCGAGCACTGGCACATGATTCTTAGCTGCCATTTCGCGGACATGATTCAATATTTCGACAGACTGCTCAGGGTAATTTTCTGCTGCAGAAATCATGTGTGCAATCGCTGGGACAAATTTATCCGCAATTCCTTCCGTATTTATCACATCTTGACCTACAGGAAAATCACAGCGTTGAACAAGATCATTGATCATTCCTTGCAATCCCATTGTGCGTCCATCATCAGGATGATAAAGGCGTGTGATTCCATAAGCATGCAATTCTTCGATTTCAGAAGGAAGAATTGTTCCACCACCACCACCAAAAATCTTGATGTGCGGTGCGCCTTTCTCTTTTAACAGATCATGCATGTATTTAAAATACTCCATGTGACCACCTTGATAGGAAGTCATCGCAATGGCTTGCACATCTTCTTGAATGGCGCAGTTGACCACCTCTTCCACAGAGCGATCGTGTCCGAGATGGATCACCTCACAACCTGTGGCTTGAATGATTCGGCGCATGATATTGATTGCAGCATCGTGACCATCAAACAAAGAAGCTGCTGTGACGATGCGTATTTTATTTTGTGGGATATACTGTTCCACTTTTTCCATAACGATTGAGGTATTTACATACAGGTTCAAAAGTACAAAATGAAGCGGAAACGTAAGGCTGAAACACTTAAAAACTCACAGCTATTTTGATGATTAGAACAACAAACATTTCCGAAATTGACCTTCTTCTATGTAGAAACACTTAGTTGCTCGTAGTGCGTTGCGCTGATTTTGTCGTGTACCAACCTCTAATTCGTTCCATACCCTCTGAAAGATGCTGAACATTGCTGTATGAAACAATTAAAAACACACAAGATGAACACACTTAACATTAAAGCAACAGCATTGACACCAGCAGTAAACTGCAACCCTTCAACGGGAGTAATCGAAATCTCCGGACGCTCTTTGGGAGTTAATCCAACCGAGTTTTGGTCCGAGATTCAAACATGGTTGTTGCAATACTTGGATTCACCAATGGAACAAACAACCATCAACTTAGAATTCGAATACTTGAACACCTTGAGTGTAAAACAGCTATTCACTTTTTTAAAGATCAGCCAATTTTTACAACTCAAGGGGCACAAGGTGCAGATCAATTGGATCTACGAAAAGTACGATGAAGATATTTTGGAATTAGGATACGACATTCAGAATTTGTTGACTGTACCCATGCAATTCAAAACACAATTGACATCATTCTACGGAGCGGCTTAAACCCATTCAACTTTGGAGGTGTTAAAAGGTGGCTATCCAGCGACCTGAACAAATTTTCCACCTGTCATCTTGAACTTCAAGTTCCCAAAACGGATGACCTTACCTTCGCCTAAAGTTGCGATGTTTGCCAAATCCTCCTCCATGGTGTGGATTGATCCACCAGTAGCGTAGGCAAGATCAAGGTACAATGTATTCATCCGATCTTCAACTCCGCAAATAATGATGTGAACAGGGATTTTTTGACTCTTCAAATAGTCCAAGAGGTGCATGTCACAAGGATTCTCCCAGTTATCGGCAATAAGCACAACATTTCCTTTGTTCTCTGGGAACTTTTTAATGGCATAGCAGATTGCCTCGAGGTCATTTTCCGAATGATGACCATTCTGCATCGCCTCAAAAGCGGTCTCAATAACCTTAGTTGTATTACCTGATTCAATACTCCAAATTCCTGTTTCATCCAACTTGGAAGTTTGATTTGTACTCAAATCGTAATCGTCATTAAAAAAGACAATCTGCTTGAATGTTTTTAGCTTTTGGTTGCTTTTAATCCAAAACAACAATTGCGCGGTGTAGGGAGACATACTTCCAGTCACATCACAAACCACAAGCATATCTTTCCATGTTTTGTTTCGATCAAAGACCTTAAGCAACGTTGAATCTGTTGGTGCAGTTTTACCATCAACAATGTCTGTGATCAACTTATTTTCATCTTGATACGTAGGCATCGGGCGGTAATAAACAACAAAGCCATGAAAATAATTTTGAATATTTCCTGTGCGCTCTACCCCTGTTTGTTTGACAATTTGCCATTTAATCATTGGATTATTGAATGCTGATGGTAAATGTATGTAAAGCTCCAATACACGTTTCCGGTTCAATTCAGTAAAATTCTCTCCAACAGGATAATCACTATAGACTAAATCTACACCGATCAGTGTTTGACCATCCAATTTTTTAAGTTCCGATAGTGATAGAATCGAATAATCCCCGGGAGCCATCTTCAATTTTAAGTATGAAAATGTAGAATTATCTGGGGCATATTTATCTACAACAACCGTATCCTTGAAGCGAATGATCTCCTTGATATTCACTTGTGCTGCGGCATATCCTTTTACCAAAAGAATGATTACCAATATATTCAGTGCTTTTCTCATAGTTCGGTTAACCGCACTTTGATGAAAAAGTAACATAAGAATATACCAGTAGAATTAGACTGAATTAAAAACGAAGGATCAACTTTAGGTTAAATCTTCGCTGAGTAAGGTAATTTGGGATGGAGTAATATTTTCCTTCAACATCTTGAATCCATTGTTTGGACAAGACATTATTGATGCCTAATAAATTGAAAACTTCAAAAGACAAGATGGCATCTGTAAACGTTTTGCGGAAAAAGGACTCCTTCTTTTTTTCATAGAGCAAATCATATGACATCCCGATATCAACGCGAAAATATGATTTCATGCGAAGTGTGTCTTTGTAGCGATTTAAATCTGGAGGTCCATAAGGCAATCGCGAACCATATTGAAGTCCCATTTGCACGGTGAATCTCTCAAATCCTGGCATCTGATCTTGAACCAAAGCACCGAATGTAAGCCATTGATCGGTAGGTTTTGGGATGAAACCCGGATAAATGGTTGTGCTATCCACTACGATTTGATCATCACTGTATCCAAAAATAATTTTTTCACCAGCCGCATTGTAGTACTCTTTGTACGAATCATTGCGAAGGTCCTCCCTTGTTCGCATCAAGCCCATTTTAAAGTAAGAACATTGTCTATTTCATAAGGGTTCACATCCCACATGTACTTGTAATAGGCTTCAGCTGTGAACTTAAACGGCACCTCGCGCCCCCACATGTTGAAATAGACATCAGTACCTGTGACGAAGTGAAAAGACTTTTGTGCTTTTACATTAAGATTTAGGTTGCCATTGAAAGTCCTGAATTCGCGGTAAAAAGGTGGTTGGTAGTACAAACCTGTCGCCAATCGAAAGCTAATGTTTCTGCGTGCTACCTTTCCATTATTCACCATGTAAATTCGGGGAAAATAAGTCAAAGCCATTCGCGGGGTAATATACCCTTCATTATTTGCTGTAGTGTAACCCGCACGTGTACCAAAACTAAAGCTTAATCGCGCTGTAGATTCACTTATGGTGTCGGTGTACATTTTAGAAGATTTCACGCCATTCACTTTCATTTTCTTCACCACAGAAACGACATGATTTTTCTTTGTTTTCGACCATTGAGAATTCAACTGGACAAAACCTGTAAATCGCTCCGAACTCAGTTGAAGGTTACTTTTTATGGTCTCAAACAACTCTACAGAATTTGGACTTCCTTGAGGAACACTGTATCCTGCCGAATCGATCATTTTCCATTCACTGAGCACATCGGTAAAAATGTCGTGTTGGTAATTCACGCCCCAAAGTGCTGTGACTCGGCTATACCGAAGAGAATCGCCTTCCTTAAATCCATTTTTAAACTCGTGACTACCGTTGTGGTAAAGATTAATGATGGTCGCATTGAGTTTGTTTCGGGCATGATTCAAAAATGTTCCAACGCCCAAAACAGCGATTGAGTCACCATATTCTTCCTTCGAAGGATCGGTTTCTAATTGGTTGATGTAGTATTGACCTTGAATATCAAAGTATTCACGTTCAACTGTATTGAAGACTGTAGCGTAAAGATCAAGGTTTGTCTTTTTCGTTGGCTGCCATTTCAATGCCGTTCCGCCCATCATCGTTTGAAAACGCGTGTCCTCTTTACCATCGAAGTAAATCATGAAAGAATAAGCCTCATTGGCTGTACCGAAATCTGTTTTTTGACTTTGCGGTGTAAATCGATAATTGTTACTTGCAAAATGGGAGATCAAACTCCACGTCAATTTCTCGGTAATCTTGTAATTGGACAAAAACTGTGCATCCCAAAACACTGGATTATAAGCTCCTTTTGTAGGAAGTGAATTCAATAAATAGCCATTCGAACGGTATCGCGCACCAAAAAGATAGCTGAAACGGCTGTTTACCTCTTGTTCCGTGTGTAATTCAACACCAAGTAAAGAGGCCATGACTGACCCCGCAA
>JAJTDQ010000025.1 GCA_021300505.1 Cryomorphaceae bacterium | reverse complement strand
AAACAGATGGGAAAGACTATTATTTCTTAGGTTTAGAAGCTTTCCGAAAATTAATTCAAGAAGATGCTTTTATTGAATGGGAGGAAGTGTACACCGATAATTATTATGGAACACTTCGTTCTGAAATTGAGCGCATTTGGAGTGAAGGAAAAACCGTCATCTTTGATGTTGACGTTGTTGGAGGCTTAAACATCAAACGCATCTTTGGCAATCAGGCATTGGCCATTTTTGTCCAGCCCCCAAGTTATGATGAGTTGGAAAAAAGGCTCCGTCTTCGCAGCACTGAATCGGAAGAGAAGATAAACATGCGCATGGCAAAAGCGCGAAAAGAACTCAACAGTGCGAGTGAATTTGACGTCATCTTAATCAATGACGATTTGGAGATTGCCTGTGCTGATGCGAAACGTATGGTGACTGAATTCATTCAATCATGAAAATAGGACTCTATTTCGGCACCTTCAATCCCATTCACGTTGGTCACTTAATCATCGCCAACTACATGGCCAATTTTATAGGGTTAGATCAAGTTTGGATGGTGGTCACACCTCAAAATCCGCTAAAGGAAAAATCCGGTTTGCTATCCGACTTTCACCGACTATCCTTGGTTAAAGTCGCCATCGAAGACAACCCTAAATTAAAGGCAAGCGACGTTGAATTCAAGCTACCTATCCCAAGTTATACGGTTACAACATTAGCCTACCTGAAAGAAAAACATCCTGAACACACCTTCTCGCTCATCATGGGAGAAGACAACTTACGTAACTTTCACAAGTGGTTCAACCACGACGTCATCTTAAAAAACCATGAAATTTATGTCTATCCTCGAGTGTTTACCATACAGGAGGAAGAAGAAATTCGGGCCAATGGCGCATTGACAGAAAATCCCTTCGCGCAACATCCACATGTACATATTTGCAGCGATGCACCCGTGATGCGCATATCGGCGAGTTTTATACGTCAGTCCATTAAGGACCGCAAAGACATTCGGTATTTATTGACAGAACCTGTGCACCAGTATATCGAAGAGATGCACTTTTACCGTTAAATCAAAGTGCCATTTCGGGCACGAATTCAGGCACCACCAAGTCACCCTCCGTTTTCGCAATGATTTCTTCAACGCTTACACCCGGTGCGCGCTCAATGAGGTAGAATTTATTGTCACGGATTTCAAGTACTGCCAATTCAGTCACCACCTTCTTCACACAGCCCACACCTGTTAAAGGCAAGGTACATTTCTTCAAGATCTTCGATTCTCCCTCGCGGTTGCTGTGCATCATGGCCACGATGATATTCTCTGCAGAGGCCACCAAATCCATGGCGCCACCCATACCTTTCACCATTTTTCCTGGAATTTTCCAGTTGGCAATGTCTCCATTCTGTGACACTTCCATGGCACCCAGAACCGTCAATTGCACGTGTTGACCACGAATCATCGAAAAGGACATCGCTGAATCAAAAAACGCGGCACCTTTACGCACTGTAATTGTTTGCTTTCCCGCGTTGATCAAATCCGCATCTTCTTCACCTTCGAAGGGAAATGGACCCATGCCCAAGACACCATTCTCAGATTGAAACTCGACCTCGACTCCTTCTGGGATGTAGTTCGCCACCAACGTAGGAATCCCGATCCCAAGATTCACATACCATCCGTCCTTCAACTCCTGAGCAATGCGTTTTGCTATTCCGTTTTTATCTAATGCCATAGGGTAGTTTTTTAGTCTTTAGTGATTAGTTGGTTAGTCGTTAGAATTAAAACAATTCGTAATTCGTAATTCGTAATTCGTAACTCGTAACTCGTAACTCGTAACTTTTAATTCCTAACTCTCACCGTTCGTTGCTCGATGCGTTTTTCAAATTTCTCACCTTTAAAGATGCGTTGAACGAAGATTCCAGGGGTATGGATATCGTTCGGATCAAGTTCGCCAGCAGGGACCAATTCTTCCACTTCAGCAATGGTTATTTTTCCTGCCATCGCCATCATTGGATTGAAATTGCGCGCTGTTGCTTTGAAGATAAGGTTACCTTCTGTATCCCCTTTCCACGCTTTCACAATCGCATAATCAGCCGTCAAGGCCATTTCAAGGATATGTGGTTTGCCATTGAATTCGCGCACTTCTTTGCCTTCAGCGACTTCAGTTCCGTATCCTGCTGGCGTAAAGAATGCCGGAATTCCAGCTCCTCCCGCACGACAACGTTCTGCCAAACTTCCTTGTGGAATTAGGTCTACTATAAGTTCACCTGAAAGCATTTGTCGTTCGAACTCAGCATTTTCCCCCACGTATGAGCTAATCATTTTCTTGATTTGGCGACCATGCAACAGTAGTCCGAGACCAAAATCATCGACACCGGCATTGTTGGAAATACATGTAAGGTCCTTCACCCCCATCTTCACCAATTGAGCGATGGAATTTTCAGGAATTCCACACAAGCCAAAGCCACCCAGCATGAGTGTCATCCCGTCCTCAATGCCGACGAGTGCTTCTTCTACGTTTTTTACTACTTTATTCATTATAAGCCTAAATCAGGGTCAGTTGGTGAGTCCAATTGTTCATCCCCTTCACAGGAGAATAATTTTGGATCGTATTTCGGGGGTTGTTCAAAATCTCCTCTTGGAAATTTGAGTTTTGCATCTTCGTATACCTTCTTCATGTAATACCCAAAAATAGGCAGTGCAACACGAGCTCCTTGACCTTCCCCTGTTGACATGAAACGAACACTTCTGTCTTCGGCACCTACCCAAACACCTGTAACTAGCGTTGGTGTAAGTCCCATGAACCATCCGTCCGAGTTGCCTTGCGTTGTTCCTGTTTTTCCTGCCATAATGTGTGGAATTCCACCCCAAGGATTAGCACCGTTTCGTAAACTTGCGCCCGTCCCCTCGTTCATGACCTTTTTCATCATCTGGACCACTTCAAAGGCCACATTTTCATTGTAGACTTCCCAATTGTCCTCCACATATTCATAAATGACATTGCCATTTCTATCTTCGATTCTGGTAATCGCTGTTGGCCTATTGTAGACGCCTTGATTGGCAAAGACACATTGAGCAGCAACCATTTCATACAATGACATATCAATGACTCCTAAACAGATTGAGGGAACCACTTGCGCCGGATTGATTGAGACATTCATTTCCCTTAAATACCTGGCAATATTTTCTGGTCCAGCAACTCCACCCATCTTTGACATTACTGCCACGGTAATGTTATTCATCGACAACGCCAATCCTGTTGCCGCCGATACATAACTTGCTTTCGAGCCACCTGCATTTCTTGGGCACCAACGACCACCATCCTGTGTATCCACACAATAGTCAATGTTGGCAAACTCGGTACACGGCTTGACAACCTTTTTTTCGATGGCTGTCGCATAAACAAAGGGCTTGATTGTAGACCCTACTTGGCGACGGCTTAATTTTACATGGTCAAAGGCAAAATGGGTAATGTTGGCACCCCCTACCCATGCTTTAATGAATCCCGTATGTGGTTCTATCGAAATCAATCCAGCATGCAAGAAAGACTTGTAATAACGAATGGAATCATTTGGCGTTAGTGTGGTATCCTTTTCACCGCTCCACGCAAACACGCGCATCTGTGTCGGAGTATTGAAGGCGTTGACGATTTCCTGTTCAGAAAAACCTGCTTGCTGCATGGACGCATAGCGCGGCGAATTCAGTCGTGCTGTACGCATAATGGACTTCACTTGGTCTTCTGAAAGATTGTTGGAGAATGGAAAATTACGCATGTTTCGATTGTTCTTATCGAACGATTTTTGAAGCTTTTCCTTCAAGTGTGTCTCCACAGCCTTTTCTGCATAATTTTGATAGTCAGCATCAATGGTCGTGTAGATCTTCAATCCATCACGGTAGATGTCGTACGGTTTACCATCTTTGCGCGCATATTTCCAGGAGCCATCTTCCTTTTTTTGCAGCAATAAATCGGTCAGTTCTTTGCGCAGATACTCGCGAAAATAAGGCGCCTTACCTTGTTTGTGATCCACTGATTGATAGTCCACCACGAGTGGTTTCACTTTCAACGCATCGTATTCTTCTTGGGTGATTTTAACGCGCAAGGCATCATTTTCGGCTTTGCTGTTTTTTAACCATTGAAACAACACCTGATTACGGCGATTCACCGCCCGTATTGAATCCTCAGCGCGTCGTGCAACAATGTCTGTTTCCAATACATCAGAAGGAGAAATTTCCTTTTCGGTTGCGATGATTCTTCTGTAATTGCGGACCTTGAATGAATACGGATTGTATAAAGCAGGGTTTTTACACATACCCACCAACATTGCCGCCTCCTCCTTAGCCAAATCTATTGGCTTTTTGTTGAAATATACTTTTGCCGCATTTTCAATTCCTACAGCATTGTATAAAAAGTCAAACTGATTGAGGTACATCGTAATGATTTCTTCCTTTGTATAGCGCTTTTCAAGACGGGTTGCGATGATGTTTTCTCTTGCTTTCTCATTGATTCGTCCAAAAATTCTTCCCACCCTGGTCGATGAAATAGATAAACGCTCACCCCTTGCTCTTGCTAATTCTTCTTGTTCACGTTGTTGCAAAGTATAGAGCAACTTAGCCAACTGCTGCGAGATTGTTGATGCACCACCCGCACCACCTAAGCTAAATATGGCGCGTGCCACGGCGCGAAAATCCACACCAGCATGATCCTTGAATCGTTCGTCTTCGGTAGAAATCAAGGCATCCGTAACAAAAGGTGAAATTTTATGGTACTCCACACTGGTACGATTTACCAAAAAGTACTTCCCTAATTCTGTTTTACCATCAAACGCATAGACGACAGAGGCTTGTAGTTCAGGTGGATTGTCGAGCATTTCAACCGGAGGAAGTGAATCTTCTGATTGAAACAGCAACAATGACACTACGAAGACAAACGGGAACATTGCAAATCCCCAAAACCAATAGGTCAGTTTCTTCTTGTCGCCATCGGAGAGCGATTCCTTCGGCTGTACTTTAGTTGCCATGCGTAATTCGTTTATGTAAAATTAAAGAATTCTTTGCTTTCATTTTCATCTCAATTATTGAAGGACATCTCTTCGTTGACTATCCAATTTAAGTAAGATAAACATCATCACGGAGAAAGACATGATAGACGATCCACCGTAGGAAAAGAAGGGTAGTGGAATACCAATCACGGGGGCAAATCCGATGTTCATTCCGATATTGATCGCAAAGTGATAAAATAAAATCATTGCCACAGTGTAGGCATATACCCTATTGAACACTGCCCTTTGTCGCTCCGCAATAATGATAATTCGAACCAACATAAACATGTAAAGAGAAACCAAAACAAAAGTTCCAGCGAAACCCCATTCTTCGGCAAAAGGACAAAAAATAAAGTCCGTTTCACTTTCTGGAACGTGATTACTTCTAACGCTCGACACGGAAGCTTCGCGGTAACCTTTTCCTAAAAACCCTCCTGATCCGACTGCCGCCATGGCTCTATTTCGGTTGTAATCTTTTCCGTTCGGATCTTCCTTCATCCCAAGAAACAATTCGATGCGATCCTTCTGGTGCTGACGCAAACTTTGAAAACCATAGTTCACCATGGAAGAAAGTCCTGCCGCCATACTAAACCCAAGCACTACAACCAAGGTAGCACGACCTCGCTCTCGACGAGCAGAAACTACACGGAGGAAAATCAAAAAGAGCAGGGCAATGATGAACAAAGTGGCAACAACGCTGTAAAATCCGGGAACCTTTACATTCGGTAAAAAGCTGAACTCAAGCACCTCATTACTCATGAGTAAGGTGACAATACTCAAGATCACAACTACAAAAAGAATGGGAATAAAGTGACCGCCTACCCATGTTTCTTTAAATCGAATGCCAGGAATCCGGTTGATCACACGCAAGATTAAAGGGTCGTAAGTAATTCCTTCTCGGTACATGACAAAAAGAAAGGAAGTAAAGACCACAAAAGTTCCTGCATCAGGCTGAAGGAGAATTAACACCATAGGCACCAATATGATGGCGTTGGCAATGAGGACTGTTTGAATGTTCTGTTGTTTGACATTGACCGTACTGATAAACCGCGCTAACAATAAGGCTGTCCCTATCTTTGCGAATTCGGCGGGTTGCACACCCATAGAGCCGATCCCGAGCCATGCGCTGGCACCGTTGATTTTTGGCGTAAACAATACGATTACCAATAAAAACAGGGTAAACATATAAATAGGAACCGAGAATTTCCGGTAAATATCTGAGTCAATAAGGAAGACTATCAATCCAAGAAACAGTGAGATACCCAACCAAACAAGTTGCTTTCCATATTTTTCTGAGTATTCAAATATATTTGGGTGTTCCTCATTGTAAGCCACAGAATACACCGTTGCCATGCCAATAATAAGCATGATGATATAGGTCACAAAAAGCGCCCAATCCATATGTGCAACCAATGAATCTCCTTTTCTCATCGCATATAGCTGAATACAGCCTCAATAATCGTTTTCTCGCGCTCCTTCTCTGTGACCTTGCGTTTCAAATACTTCTCAATCATCAAGCTTGCTGTTGGTGCAGCCCATAACCCTCCTCCACCTTTTGCATTTTCAATAAACACAGCAATGGCTATCTTTGGTTGATCCATTGGCGCAAAAGCAATGAACGTTGAGTGATCCTCACCATGTGGATTTTGTACAGTTCCTGTTTTTCCACAAATTACAATGTCCTTTAATAATGCACGACGTCCGGTACCTCCTGGCTCATAGACCACACGGCGCATACCTTCAATCACTACATCGTAGTATTTTGTGTCGATTTTGGAAAAATGCTTTTTACGGTATTGTGGGAGCGGTCCATTTTCCCCTATTGACTTCACAAAATGGGGTGTATAGTACCAACCCTTGTTTGCGATGATTGCAGCTACGTTAGCCATTTGCAAGGGGGTAATGGTGACCTCACCTTGTCCAATCGAAATGGATCGTATCGTTGAAAACGCCCAGCGGTGGTGACCGTACCACTTGTCGTAAAAGGCAACATCAGGAATCCGTCCTGGACGCAATCCTGTGATATCCGTTTCCAATGTAAGCCCTAAACCAAAACTCTTCATGTAATCCACCCATCGATTCAATCCCACCTCTGCATCCGCAAAGACACTTTTCTTGCGGTTTTGTTGAACGATTCTTCGCATAACTGCGTAATAATAAGGATTACACGAATGCTTGATTGCATCCGCCAAATTTCCTGCACTGGCGTGATTGTGACATCCAACAACCGATTTATTGCAAGCGACGCCAAACGATGGGGTTATAACACCTTCCTGCAAGGCAATCAAGGAGTTGAGTAATTTAAACGTTGACCCTGGAGGATACTCAGAAGCAAGCGGTCGTGGTAAAAGCGGGGTATTTGGGTCTAATATAAGTTTTGGGTAATACATCGAAATATTGCGCTTCCCAATCATAAGGTTTGGGTAATACGAAGGGGAGGAGACTAAAGCCAAAATTTCCCCCGTTGAAGGTTCAATAGCAACGATACATCCTCGTTTTCCCTTCAACAATTTCTCGCCATATGCTTGAAGATTAATATCCACACCCAATTTCAATGGAGGCCCCTGTAGGGCAGAGGTGTCGTATTTTCCATCCGCATAGGACTCAATGGCATTGTTCATCGCCGAAGTTACAATGTAGCGAATACCCTTACGGCCTCTCAACTCCTTTTCATAAAAGCGCTCAAGTCCAGCCTTTCCTATATTATCGCCTGGCTTGTAAAAGTGATCTTCATCGATTTCCTCCTGTGATACCTCAGACAAGTATCCAACAATATTGGCACCATTTGCATACGGATAACTGCGCATGCTCGTCACCTCTTCATAAAACCCCGGGAAGTTATCTAAGTGTGGAGCAATACGCGCCACCTCTTCTAGGGTGAGTTCTTTCATGAATGGATAGGCCCGTATTTTCTGGTAATTCGGAGTGCGCTTGCCCGTGTTTTTGTTGTAATACGTTCCTTCACCTCGAACTATCTCTTTAAAGCGCTCACACACTTCTTCGCGTGTCCAGCCGATCAACTTCGCAAATTTCGCAGTGTCCAAATCGCGGATCTCGGCTTCAACCATCATGAGGTTATAGTACGTTCGATTGGAAACTATCTTCTTTCCCGTTCGATCGAAGAGTACACCTCGTGGGGGTGTAATTTCCCATCTTTTCTCTGCAATCTCTTGAGCGCGAAGTACCCATTGATCATCAACCACTTGCATATAGAAAAGGCGGGACGTATAGATGATCCCAACCATCAAAATGAATGCTAGAATGACATATCGTCGCGCATCTAAATTCATCGCTCTTTAGGTTTAGAAACGATCATCGCTTGAATAATCAAACATAAGAGAAAAGACAGTGGCAGGCTTAAAAGGGTTTTTTGAAGGACGAAGAGCAATTCATCAAATCGGAAGATTTCCAAAAGAAAAAACCAAAAATGATGTATCAACAACATAAGTCCAAAGGTGGATAAAAACCAACGGAATCCCATATCATAACTATTTCCTTCTTTTAGGGGGTCATAACCATCGCGTGGCGCGAAAGTATTGAATATCAATGGTCGAAAGTAAGCGATGACGACAGCCGAAGACGCATGTAATCCGTAAGTATTTGAAAAAGCATCAATCAAAATGCCCATTAAAAAAGCGATGACCATCAAAGAAATTGTTCCTATTTCGAAGGGTAAAAGCACAATCAGCAGAGGATAAACCATAAATTGGATGCCAAAGCCCAATTCCAATTGGTTCAGCACCAAGGCCTGCAATGCGACTAGCAACAGGAAACGTACGCCATATTTTACTGCTACATTCATTCTTCTACGTCAGGTGGAATATTGCTTTCTAATTCTGTTTGCTCCTCTTGCATGAGGTTCTTGATCACATACACGCGTTGCAAGCTGGCATAATTTTCCGAAAAGCGAATCACGACATCCCAGAGTGGCTTCCCTTCAACAGGGCGTAACTTTTCAATTTTCCCGACCATGATGCCACGAGGAAAAATTCCTGAACCCCCACGCGTGAACACCTTCGACCACTTTTTGATGTGCATGTCATTACTTATTCCTGAAATTGTTCCTTTCCTATGATTTTCACCATTCCACTTCAACAAACCAAACAAACCAATTGGTTCGATCATTACATCGATATTGATTTCTTCCGTCAATACACTTTTAACCACCGCGAAATGATCGCTCACATTATGAATTATTCCAACTACGCCTTTGTCCGAAAAAACACCCATTCCGCGCTTGATTCCTTGTGCCTTACCTATGTTTAGCGTAAAATAATTATTACGCTTGGTTACTGTTGAATTGATCACCGTTCCGGGAATGTACTCGTACTGTTGTTTGAAAAGTGTATCGTTAATTTTTACTAAACCATATTGCAGTCGCTGAAAACTTTGCGGAAGTTGTTCACGCAACCATTTGTTTTCCCACTGAAGGGCCGAGTTTGATCGTCCAAGATTAAAATGTTTGGTCAAATCATTTCGTATCGCCAACGTTTTTCCCGCCACGGCCGATGCTGTTGTAAGGTATTGAGCGCGTGGATATTGTAAAAATGAGAAATACGTGGTCAGTGCAAAAATTTGCATCAAGATAAAAACAAGAAACACTCTGAACCGCCTGAAGAAGGCAAACAAATTGCGCATAAGCAAAGATAAAAAAAGTAGTGGTCTTTTTTACCACTACTTTCTGCTAATCTCTGATAAGGAATTGGAATTTATCAATATTCTTTAAAGCGATGCTTGTCCCGCGAGCAACCGCTCTTAGTGGGTCCTCTGCGATGTGCACTGGGAGCTTCGTTTTTGCTGAAATTCTTTTGTCCAAACCACGCAACATTGAACCACCTCCCGCGAGATAAATTCCCGTTTTGTAAATGTCCGCTGAAAGCTCTGGTGGTGTCAACTCCAAGGCGCTTAGAATCGCCTCTTCAATTTTTGAAATCGTTTTGTCGAGAGCATGTGCGACCTCTGAGTAGGTGATGATAATTTCCTTTGGAATACCTGTCATAAGGTCACGACCACGAACTGCGAAATCCTCAGGTGGATTATCGAGCTCTGGTAAGGCTGCACCGACTTCGATTTTAATTTGTTCTGCTGTACGTTCACCCACCAAAATGTTGTGTTGACGACGCATGTATTCTTCGATATCACTTGTAAAATCATCACCAGCGATACGAATTGACTTATCACATACAATTCCACCAAGGGCAATAACCGCAATTTCAGAAGTACCACCGCCAATGTCGATGATCATGTTCCCCATTGGCTCTTCGACGTCGATTCCAATACCGATTGCTGCAGCCATTGGCTCATGAATGAGATAGACCTCTTTCGCGCCCGCATGTTCTGCTGAATCACGTACCGCACGTTTTTCTACCTCAGTAATCCCTGAAGGGATACAAATTACCATTCGCAATGATGGGTTGAACAAACTTTTTCCTGGATTGATCATCTTGATCATTCCACGAATCATCTGTTCTGCACTTTGAAAGTCCGCAATCACGCCATCTTTCAAAGGACGCACTGTTTCAATCAACTTATGCGTTTTTCCATGCATCTGCTGTGCTTTCTTTCCAATGGCAACAATTTTACCTGTTTGGATATCCTTTGCCACAATCGATGGCTCATCCACAACAACTTTGTCATTGAGAATAATCAGCGTGTTTGCCGTCCCTAAGTCGATTGCTATTTCTTGTGTTAAAAAACTAAATAGTCCCATTTTTTCTAATTCGCTATGAGCCTTAATGTCTGTGTCAGCCCCCTTATTCGTAAATTTCGGCTTTTTGTTTCAATGTTCGACAAAAAAACATTTTAATGTTTGAAATGGCGGACACCCGTGAAAACCATAGCCACACCATTTTCATTGCAGTAATCCACCGACTGGCCATCTTTCACTGATCCTCCAGGCTGAACAACGGCAGTAATTCCAGCGTTGTGTGCAATTTCAACACAATCAGGGAAAGGGAAAAAGGCATCAGATGCCATCACCGATCCTTGCAAATCAAATTTAAATGATGCCGCTTTGTGAATGGCCTGACGCAGTGCATCAACTCGTGATGTTTGACCTGTACCACTCGCCAACAACTGACCATTTTTCACTAAAACAATCGTGTTGGACTTGGTGTGCTTCACCAATTTATTCGCAAACAGCAAATCCTCTGATTCAGCGCTTGTCGGTTTTTGCAATGTTGCAGGGACAAGATCAGAAAGCACTTCTGTTTTCAAGTCTTTATCTTGCTCCAATACTCCATTCAAAATCGTTCTGAACTGGCGCTTAGGTAATTCGATGTCTTTTTGAATGAGGATGATTCTGTTCTTTTTGCTTTTCAATAGTTGCAAGGCATCTTCAGCATAACCCGGTGCAATAACCACCTCACAGAATAACTCATTGATTTCTTCTGCTGTAGATAAATCAATCGCTGAATTCGTAATTAATATTCCACCAAAGGCGCTGACTGGGTCTCCTGCTAATGCATCAAGGTACGCCTGACGAACAGTTTTGCGCGTTGCTACACCACAGGCGTTGTTGTGTTTCAAAATCGCAAACGTAGGGTCATCAAGTCGAAATTCAGACATGAGATTCACTGCGGCATCAACATCCAACAAGTTGTTATAGGACAACTCTTTACCGTGAAGCTTATCAAAGATCTCATTCATGTCGCCATGAAAGATTCCTTTTTGATGCGGGTTTTCGCCGTAGCGAAGTACTTCAGAGTTTAGTATACTCTCTTTGAAGATGTCTTTTTCTCCTCCATTAAAATACTTGAAAATATGTGTGTCATAGTGCGATGAAACATTGAAAGCATCCCGCGCAAAAGAGCGACGTTGACTTTCTGTTGTTTGACATTTTTGCTCGCTGATGATGGACAAAAACTCAGCATATTGGGCCTGAGATGGAATAATGACCACATCGGTATAGTTCTTTGCAGCCGCTCGAATAAGGGAAATACCCCCGATATCAATTTTCTCAATAATCTCTTCATGACTCGCACCAGAAGCCACTGTTGCCTCAAATGGATACAAATCAACGATGACCAAATCCAAGTCAGGAATTCCATACTCAGCAATTTGAGCTCGATCTTCAGCGAGTCCTCGGCGATTTAATATTCCTCCAAAAATCTTTGGGTGTAAGGTTTTTACACGACCACCTAAAATAGAAGGGTACGAAGTCAAATCTTCCACACGAACTACAGGAATCCCTAGGTCCTCAATAAATGTTTGCGTTCCCCCCGTAGAATAAATCGTAACACCATTGTCATTTAGTACTTTAACGATGGGCTCCAAGCCTGTTTTATCGTAGACAGAAATCAGTGCTGAGCTGATTGATTTTAATGCGTTCATGAATTTGAATAATTAAGAAGAACGCATTTTTTCACGATTGGCACAATTGTGTATTTTTATAAAAAACTTAAGCATGCATCTGATTACCATCGTTGAAGACGAATCAAGTTTAATGGACCTTATTGGGCTGAATCTTGAGTTGGAGGGGTATAGCACCTTGCGTTTTTCTTCGGGCGGTTTGGCTCTTCGTTCTATCGATAAAATTATAGAAAGTGAGTTGGTGATTTTGGATGTGATGCTTCCAGAAGTTAGTGGTTTGGATTTGTGTCGCGAAATCCGAAAGCATTCAGACATACCCATTTTGTTTTTGTCCGCCAAAGGGAGCACCGCCGACCGAATTGCCGGATTAAAATTAGGCGCCAATGACTACCTGCCCAAACACTTCGATTTAGAAGAATTGTTGTTAAAAGTTGGCATATTGATCCACAAAGGAGTTTCACCTACAAGCCCAGAAAAGCTGCTCGTAGGATCAAAAGAAATAGACTTTACGGCATTTCACGTAACAGACATTGAGAACGGAATGGTAATAGAATTATCTAAAAAAGAAATTGAACTGCTCCGACTTTTCAACGAGTTTGAAGGACGGGTTGTTTCTCGCGATGAAATACTCGATCGTCTATGGGGAAAGGATCAATTTCCAACCACGCGTACGATTGACAACTATATTCTATCCTTCCGTAAACTCTTTGAAAAGGATCCGAAAAATCCCGTTTACTTTCACTCCATTCGTTCCGTTGGCTATAAATTCACCAACGATCAGGTCTAAACTATTCACCCGCAACAAAGGCACAATATTTTGTACCTTTGTTGACCTTAAAAATCATGGATAAATCAACTTCAAAACAACTGCGTTACGATAGTGCTTACCTCAAAATGGCTGAATCGTGGGCTGGACTTTCTCACTGCGGACGCAAAAAAGTAGGGGCCATAATTGTCAAAGACGAGATGATTATTTCAGATGGCTACAATGGCACTCCCGCTGGGTTTGACAACTGTTGCGAGGACGATGATGGCAACACGCAATGGTACGTCCTACATGCTGAGGCGAATGCTATTTTAAAGGTCGCCAAGTCAACCAATAACTGTAAGGATGCCACCTTATATTTGACGCTTTCACCATGCCGTGATTGCTCCAAACTGATCCTTCAAGCCGGAATCCGTCGCGTGGTATTCCTTGATAAATATAAAGACACCCAGGGCATTGACTTTTTACAAAGTGCCGGCGTAGAAACGATTCAAATACAAGACCCAAACCATGTGGAATAACTCGAGATCTGCTATTGTTTTACCGCTCATTCTAGCTGCTACATTGGCGGGTGGAATGATTATCGGAAACCTATTGACGCCTTCTAAATTGGATGGTTACGGTTCAAAGGGGAAGGATAAATACCAAAAAATTCAAGACATCATAGAGGTGCTTGATAAAAAATACGTCGATTCTTTGGATGGTGAGGACTTGTTCGAAAAGACAATTTCAGACATGCTTCACAAGCTCGATCCACATAGTAACTATATCCCCGCAAAGGACTTAAAGGCCATAAATGAATCTATTGAAGGTAAATTTGGAGGTGTTGGAATTCGTTTCTTCATTATTCGAGATACCATTTGCATCACCAATATTATTTCTGGTTCCCCGTCTCAAGCTGCTGGATTTAAGGCCGGTGACAAAATCGTTTCTATCGATGGAAAGTCAGCGGTTGGCAAGAAAATATCCAATGATAAGGTAATGAAAATGCTGAAAGGCACAGAGGGAACCACAGTAAAAGTGAAGGTCAAACGTGGTAAAAAATACATTGAAAAGAGCATCATTCGAGGTACCATTCCAATCGAATCTGTTGTTGCCGCGTATATGATCAACTCCACTACTGGATTTATTAAAATCGATCAATTCTCTGTCACTACGGCTATTGAATTTCATGAGTCAGCGCTTTACTTAAAGAAAAAAGGGATGAAACACCTTATCCTCGATCTACGGAATAATGGTGGCGGAGTTCTAACTTCTGCGACAGATATTGCCGATGAGTTTTTGAAGAATAACGTACCCATGCTGATCACCAAGGGAAAGAAAGATGGTAAGAAAACATATCGCGCAACATCCGGTGGGATTTTAGAAAATACAGGTGTAACCATTTTGATCAATGCCAACTCCGCATCGGCAAGTGAAATTCTTGCAGGTGCCATTCAGGACAACGACCGCGGAACAATCGTGGGTCGAAGATCTTTTGGAAAAGGACTTGTTCAGGAGGACATCAAATTACGTGATGGGTCTGATCTTCGTTTAACCATTGCGCGTTACTATACACCAACTGGAAGATGTATTCAGCGACCATACGATGAAGGGTATGACAAATACATCGAAGCACAAGTAGAGCGCTATGATAATGGAGAACTTTATGCGCCCGACAGCAGCCTATTTGTTGACTCTTTAAAATACCGCACCCCGAAAGGGAAAATCGTATACGGAGGTGGTGGAATCATGCCTGATGTCTTCATTCCTTTCGATTCAACTGGCCTCAACTGGTACTTTACAGAATTGCGTTTCTCACAAGCATTTACAGCGTTCACCTTCGATTATGTTCAAGATAAACGCAGCAAATGGTCGTCTGTTGAGGATTTCGCACGTTCGTTTAGGGTAAGTGATGAATTGATCAAATCCTTTGTCCGCTTTGCTGAAAAGGAAATGAAAATCAAGCAGAATGAACAAGGATTACTTGGCTGTAAATCCTTGGTTGCTGAAACACTCAAGGCAGAGATTGCCCGTCAGTTGTGGACTGAACATGGCTACTACCAAATTGTAAACACCTATGACAACGAAGTGCAAAAAGCACTGAAAGTCAGCAGGTAGGCATCAGTTTCTAATAAGCTGAGCAGTAAATGGTTGACCGTTTACTGTCATAGACACAAAGTAAATCCCTTTGCGTGCATCTGCGCCAGTATCTGTTGTTCCATCCCATTCAATGGCCATCCCACCGGTTGACAGCGTTTCAGCATTTTTCAGCTTACGAATCAACTTCCCTTGGTAATCGTAGATAGACACAGACACGACATCACCCGCTTTTGCGTTGGCATACACAATTTGTGTGGATGTGCTGAACGGATTCGGATAGGTCATCAAAGGTCCCTCTTGCGCTGGGAGTAATTCATCAATCGAAGCACTCATCAACGCCTCCATGTCATAGTTCTCGTCGCCAGCCTGGTATACCATATAGTGGAAATACACGATGAACATTTCATCCGTCGTATTCAATCCAGCTGTGACTGTTGAACCCGTGTTGTTCACATATTTGCCTGTTCCTTTAATGATTGTTCCTGGAGGAGTCTTGATTACGTGCTTAAAGAAATAGAAATCTTGCCAGTGGAAATCCCATTTTGGAACATTGATATACTTCAAAGTATCTCCCGCCGGAGTTACACCATAGGATTTGATTGTTTGACCTAACAAGTGCATATGTGGGAAAGCAGACAACACAGAAATGTTCGGGTATGCCGCTGGCAATGCATACTGAGCATTCACTGTAGTCATTTGATTGTTTGGCAAAGCAAAATTCCAGTTTTGAACGATTGGATCTGCGGTCACTTGACGCACGCCAGTTGTTCCGATAGGATAGAAATGGAAGATGACCTTGGTACTGTCGTATTCTCCATATGTTCCCGATGGATAGTGCATTCCGAAGTAAATGTTCGATCCTGCCGCAATGTCAATACCCAACTTCATTGGTGCCGACGTTGGCAAAACCATTGGTGTTGATCCTGGAGTATAACCAGTAATCAATTTTGTTGTGGAATTCGATGGACTTGCACAATTTCCTCCGATTGTATCTGTGACTTCTGATCCTGTTGGGTCCACATAAATCAAAGCATGGTGAACAATTTGACGGTTTCCTGGGACAATTTCAATCGCCTTAATTACACGGTTTTGTGTCAATCCTGAAGGGACAGAAAAGCATACATAATCATCACTAATGGATGTGGCTTTACTCATGTAAGTGGGTATCTGAACTGTCAAATCACCATTACCCAGAACTGTACTTGACGTATACACGGGTGCTGGAGGTGTGTTGGCTGCAATTCCTTCAGGAAATCCTGCCATAATCCAATCCAAAATCAATGTTTTTTCGGCTACAGTCAGAGAACGGTCGTGCACATACTGTTGGTAGTTGTTATCCGGAGGCCATGGTGGCATGTGTCCTTGATTCACAGCATCATAAATTGCCGCTGTCATTGGACTTACTTCACCATAAGACATGTAAGAGGTAGGCGCAATGCCACCCGTGTGGTGACATTTCGTGCATTTATTGTAAAATACTTGGGCTACATCATTGCTCCACGTTTGACCGAAAGCGGAAAATCCAGCCAAAAAGGAAACGAAAAGAAGTGCTTTTTTCATGGTTCAGTGCTTAAATAGTGACGCAAAATAAGACAATTTTCATTAGACCTTATGCTTTCACACGAAAATTGAGTGTTTTCCGTGAGGCGATATAAACCCCAGCAAAGATAATGAGCATGTAGATGATCTTTTGCCAAGTGATGGTAGCGGTGTAATCATCGGCTATACCCATAGTTGTAAAAAGGTAGGCAAATAACATCACTTGGACCGGCTGAAAATAGATGTAGGTACTCGACACCGAGGCGCTCAAATACTTCAATCCAAACATGGTAAGCAGATAAGTCATGAAGGTCACACCGACGATGACATAGATTATTTTTAGCCAAATAGCTGTCGGAATATGCCGAAGATTCGTAACCAACAAATCACCCCATAGCGGAGGGAATAATAAGACAAAAACAGCACCGATGGTGAAAACCCAGGTTATTACGGTGAGGGGTGAATACTTCTTCATCAATGGTTTGGCCATGACAAGATAGATGGCATAACTCGCAGAATTGATGAAGAGCAGCATGTCACCCTGAACGGAATCCCCTTTACCTGTTCCCGCTGTTAAGGTCAGTAAAATGGCCCCCGAGGAACCAAGGAAAATTCCAATCGCCTGTGTCAGTGTGATTTTATCCTTTAGAATGAAATACGACAAGATGACTACGATGATGGGATTAAACGCCATGATGATTCCGGAGTTAATCGCCGAAGACTGATTCAAGCCATGAAAGAAACACAATTGGTTCAGGGCAACTCCAAAAAATCCGCAGCCAAGCAAACGAAGATAATCCGATCGTTCAATTTTATTCCGCCCGTATAAAAGGCAAACCAGCCAAAAAAGGATCGTGGCGCCTAGAGCGCGGAATAAGATAAAAACATTGGGGGTTAGGTACTTCGGCATCACCCCTTTCGCCAGTACATGACTCGCTCCGTAAAGCGTATTGACAAGAAAAAGAGACAGATGGGCAAGTAAACTTTTACTCAAAATGTGGTTAAGACTTTTGGAATGATTGCACTGCGGCCTCCACAACCTTGGCCGTGTTGCCAATAAAGATTTCATCTCCATTGATCATAAAAGGACGCTTTAAAAAAGTGTATTCCTCCAACATTAAACGGCGATAATCCGCTTCAGTAAGTGTTTGTTCATGGAGTCCAAGCGCTCTATACTTCATGGCTTTCTTGGAAAAAAGTGCTTCGTATAAGCCCGCCTTTTCTTTCAGCCAATCAAGCGTATTCTCGTCGATGTTTTCCTCCTTGATGTTCTGCAATTCAAGACCTTGCACCGGACCAATTTGCGTGAGAATGCGTTGGCAGGTTGAACACGAATTCAATAGATAGATCTTCTTCATCAGTTTCCTTGTAGGTATTCGTCATTGAGCTTGCGGTCCTGATCTGTACCAGGAGTATTGCACCCTTTTGGTTTCTTTTCAAACAAATAAGTGAATTTCACTTGGAACAAAATCGGTAGGTAATTCGAGTTGTAATACTTCAACGCGGCACACCCTTTTCTCCAATCGTGAATGCCTAAAATCGGAATTTGCACACCCGGCACCAACATGCTGCGTCGGTTCAATTTTATCCCGAAACCTAAACTGTAATGCATTTGTGCGACCAAGGGTGAATGGAAAGATTGAGCGCTAATACCGGGAAGAGTTTCGTATTCCCCAGGGGTTACAGTCCGAAAATCAACATTAAACCCCAAGCCATTGTCAATGAAATAACGCTTACCGATGTATACATTTTTATGAATACTGAAACGTCCATTCAAGAATATACTGGCAAAACTACTCGAAAAGTTTTGGGTGGGTAAGGGTGTTCCAAGTGAATTAAAGCGATTCACTGATGTTGTTTCGGAACCCGTAAATAACTTCACCCCAAGACCCCAATCGTAATAGGAGATGAAAATATATTTCAATGCCAAGGATAACTTCGACCGTTTCTTCGGAAAGTGAACCATACCAAGATCCACGAAAGCCCCAACACTCCCCTCAGGATCAAAGCTATAATTCATTGGCCTACCATCAGAATCGGTCCCTAGATAGGTCAAATTCTTCGCGTCCGAACGTGTCGCCATGTAGGTTAATCCGCCCGTTACTTGCAAACCAAAAAATCGATAATCCTTGTAATCAGCCTTGCCAAAAACATCTCCACGTCGTTTCCCTGGTGTCATATCACGCTGCGCGGAAAGTGAAAAAGCAAGCAACACGACAGTGCTTAAGATCAATTTATTCATTATTTTTTTGTATTAATTACAACGGGAAAGTATTTGCTCCATCACTTCCTCTGAATCCCAACGTTCTTCAATGTTTTCCATTGCCATCACCTCATCCATAATGCCTGCTTGGACTTGACCTTGTTTATACGCTACACTGTAGCGAATTTCACTGAAGGTCACTTGTGAATACAACGGCAGCCACTTGTCTGGGTAACGTTCGCTGAATTTTGCTTCTATTTTCTTTCGCAACAAAAACTCCGGATCTGCTACATAGTCGCGCATTACATAATAGTTGTCCAAGGATAAGTCTTGCAAGGCATCTCCATCGGGTTTACGTTCGCGGCTATATTCCTCAAAAATTGCCGGCCAGTCTTCCTTGTGCTTGGTCATCAATTCTGACAAAACTGTACAGTCCTCAAACCCCGCATTCATCCCTTGACCATAAAAAGGTACTGTGGCATGTGCTGCATCACCCATCAAGGCGGTTACACCATGTGCCCAAGGATAACAACGAACAATCGCCAAAGCAGATAGCGGGTGATCTTCCCATGCATCGGCAATATCCGGCATCATTTCGTAGAAATCTGGGAATGTTTTTTCGAAGAATGAGTTTACCGCTTCGCGTGATGTGAGTTTGTCAAAGGCGTTTTCACCACCTTCATGCGGCATGAACAAGGTACATGTAAACGAACCATCTTCATTCGCCAAAGCAATCATCATAAAACGTCCACGTGGCCAAATATGCAAGGAATTTTTATCCAAGCGGTAAGTACCGTCCGGATTTGCAGGCAGCAAAATTTCGCGGTATCCGTCAGCAATGTAATTCTGGCTATAGTTGAAGCGACCAAGTTTCTGCATCGAGGAATAACGCACCGAAGAAAAGGCACCATCCGCAGCAAAAACCAAATCTGCTTTGTGCTCAAATTCTTCTCCTGTCAAACTGTTTGTTAGGTAAACAATGCCATTATTAAGGTCAACCCTACGGCATTCGTGGTTGTAATGGATCGTTGCTTTTCCGTGTTTTTCAGCGATGTCCATCATCGTGGCATTGATTTTCCCGCGTGAAACAGAGAATATGGCTTCACCATCTTTTCCATATTGCTGGTAGGTCAACTTTCCCTCGAGATCGTGCATTACACGACCGTACATCGGAATGGCAATCTTACGGATTTCATCGCCTACACCAACGGCATCGAGCGCTTTCCATCCTCGATTAGACAGCGCAAGGTTAATGGACTTTCCAGCAGATATTTCTGCTTTTCGAATGTCCCAACGGCGCTCATAAATGGTTACTTTATATCCTGCTTTAGATAGATAAACGGCCCAAAGGGATCCTACCAATCCCGCTCCTACGATGACAACCTCTTTCATTGACTGATTTTCCATATCTAACAAAGGTAGTTAAATGATTGTTTTATTGCCCCTCCACTTTGACAAGGCCGAAGTCAATCGCCACATTCATTGCTGCCCAGAAATTCTGGTCTTTTGAAAACAAATTGTACTGACCACCTTGACCTGAATTTGTGCCTGGATCGACAGGAATCTGATGGCCTAAACCTGTACATTGGTAAAGCACAACACGATTGTAATTGTCCGTCGAGCCTACTGATGTTCGTTGAATAAATGGATGTTCCTTCAACAGGACTTCTTTTTCAGGTGATGCATTTAGTTGTTTGATTCCCCTCCATTGCATGTACAACATAACCGCGCAATTGGGATAAACAACCCCATCATCCAATCCATGATAAATGTAGAGCGAAGGAAAAGAAAGTGCAGTTTCTGGATGAAGATTCATCACCCGCAGTGTAAGTTGTTTTTCGGTCAGCTCAGGCTGTCCATGCATCGCCTTCAACGCCTGACCTGGTTTCTCTGCCAAGCCATAAGGTCCACAAGCGAAAACAGCACCTCCCTTGAATCGCGCAGGAGTCAAGGCTAGAAGCGATACACTCATTTGTCCGCCAGCCGAAAAACCAGTGATGAAGATTTGGGATGTATCAATGGAAAAATGAGTGAGGCAATAGGAAAGCATATTCAAAATACTTGCTGCCTCTCCATTCAAGGAATCGATATCTTCTGGTCGGAACCAATTGAAACAGCGGTTTGGATTATTCCCAATTCGCTGTTGTGGGGCCAATAAAAAGAAGTCGTTTTCTTTCGCCAAGGCATCCCATCCAGAAACCGAAATTGCCTCTTGTGCACTTTGTGTGCAGCCATGTAAGACAAGGATGAGCGGTCTGTTTTTGGTTGATGTTGGTTGAATCAAGCATTCCAGGCTTCCTAGATTCGCGCCAAATTCGGGAACGGCAACAAGCGAAGATTGCGCACTCAAAAAACCGGTGTTCAATCCGATGATCAAAAGTAGTCCCCGCCACATCACTTACCTGTTCTTCCAGTGACGTGAGTACGGTGTTTGAAAGAAATTATTCTGTTTGCGCTCTTTCAGTTTCTTTTTGTGAATGGCATTGCTTGCACGCCACAGCACGATTCCACCGACCAGCACCGCGACTGCCTGAATGGTTAAATTTATATAGGTTGTCGACTGGCTCAATTCACCAGAATACTTCGCTTTTATCAGCTCTTGAATCGTCAATTCATCCATGATGCACTGTTTTTATTGTATCGCTTGTTCAAGCAGTTGTCCAAACCAATAGCAATCTTCGAAAGAGTTGTATAGGGGTGCAGGAGCCACACGAACAACATTCGGTTCGCGCCAATCGGCTACAACGCCTAAGTCAGACAAGGCATCAAATAAGGCTTTCCCTTGACCTTTCGCCATAATCGACAGCTGTGCACCGCGTTTTGTTTTATCCCGAGGAGTGATCAGTTCAAAGGTACAACGGTCGGCATTTTTTTGTGAAATATCGTCGATCACGAATTCCAAATAGGCTGTCATGAGGTCGCGTTTTGCGCCAATGCGGTCCATTCCTGCTTCCGCAAAAATTTCTAGCGAAGCCAAATGCGCCGCCATTCCTAAAATCGGTGCGTTGCTCAATTGCCATCCTTCGGCCCCTCGCATCGGGATAAATCCTGGTTCCATTTGAAAACGCTTGTCCTTGTCATAACCCCACCAACCGGCAAAGCGCGGCAATTCGGGTGAAAAGGCATGGCGTTCATGGACAAACATACCGCTCACTCCACCTGGAGATGAATTTAAATACTTGTACCCACACCAAGCAGCGAAGTCAACACCCCAATCGTGCAATTTCAAGTTGATGTTTCCTGCCGCATGTGCCAAATCAAACCCAACGATCGCTCCTACTTTATGGCCGGCTTCTGTGATGGTTTTCATGTCAAACAACTGACCTGTGTAGTAATTCACACCGCCAATCATTACTAAGGCCAATTCGTCACCTAGTTCTTCAATCTTCGCCAAAATATCCTCCTCACGAATCAATTGTTCACCTTGACGCGGTGCTACTTCAACCAAATGCTCACGAATATCCAAACCATGAAATTTCACTTGGGATTCCAGCGCATATTGGTCACTTGGAAACGCTTTCGCTTCACAAAGGATTTTTGTTCTTTTCCCGTCAGCGGATGGGCGATAAAACGACACCATCAACAAGTGTAAATTTGTCGTTAAGGAATGTGTGATTACCACTTCAATTGGAAGAGCGCCAACCACCTCGGCAGCCATTTCCGTAAGATTTTCGTGGTAGGAGAACCATGGACGTTTCGCAAGAAAATGTCCTTCGACACCAAACTTTGCCCATGCTTCGAGTTCTTCGGCGATGTATTTTACGGTTGTTTTTGGCTGCAATCCCAACGAATTACCTGTGAAATAGCGCACTGTTTTTTCGTGAAAGGTTGGAAAGAAAAAGCGATCTCGAAACTCTTTCAATGGATCTTGTTCATCCATCTGCTGTGCGTAATTCAGCGTGTTTTCAAACTGACTCATAGGGAAAAATTTGCATGCCAAAGATACGGAAAGTTTGGCAAGTAAAATCGTGAATCTTTTACCTCTTGAGGCGTTGAAAATCGTAAATTTGCACCAAACTTTTAGCGCATGAAAAATGCTTCGCCCATCAGTCGTTCCGTGTCTGAATCGTTATTCGAAACGTCGAAAACTTACTTTCCTGGCGGTGTAAATTCACCGGTCCGTGCATTTCGTTCAGTGGAAGGATCTCCACTCTTCATTAAGAAGGGTGATGGTTGCCGTCTTTGGGATGAAGACGACAATGAGTTCATCGATTTTTGCTGCAGCTGGGGTCCACTTATCCTTGGACACAACAACCCGAAAATTTACAACAGTGTTGTGACTGCCATGCAGAACGGAGCTTCATTTGGTGCACCGACGCGATTGGAGAATGAGTTGGCTGAATTGATCTTGTCGAGAAACCCATTCATTGACCGCATGCGCTTTGTGAGCTCTGGAACCGAAGCCGTGATGTCGGCCTTGCGTTTGGCACGTGGCTATACAGGGCGTGATAAAGTGATCAAATTTGAGGGCTGTTATCATGGTCACGTAGATGCGATGCTTGTGAAGGCTGGAAGTGGATTAGCAACGTTAGGCACCTCATCAAGTGCGGGTGTACCTGAGAGTTTTGCGAATGAGACCTTGGTTCTACCACTGAATGATGTAGACGCATTGAAAGCGTGCATTGCTGAAAACAAAGATCAGATTGCGTGCGCGATTATCGAACCGATTCCAGCGAACAATGGACTTCTTTTACAAGAAAAAACCTTCCTGCTCGAACTGCGTGAATTGTGCACGGAGCATGGTATTTTATTGTTTTTTGATGAAGTCATTTCAGGATTCCGCGTCGCATTTTCAGGGGCTGCTGAATATTATGGCATTGCTCCAGATATCGTAACCTATGGAAAAATCGTCGGTGGTGGTTTACCGGTAGGTGCCTATGGTGCTAAGAATGAAATCATGTCGCATGTCGCGCCAGAAGGCCCTGTGTATCAAGCTGGAACTCTTTCCGGAAATCCCGTTGCCATGGCTGCAGGAATTGCGCAATTGACCGAATGTGCGAAGCCAGGATTTTACGAGGCGCTTGCTGAAAAAACCAATGCTTTTGTTGGTCACATCAATGCTTACGCAATAGAGAAAGGATACAATTTCGAGTTGGTGACCATTGGGTCTATTTTCTGGTTGTCCTTCAACGGAAAAAAGCGCATTCGCCGTTCGGATGAAATCGATAGTGACATGACTGGATTTAAAATCATACACCGCGAACTTTTAAACCGTGGGGTATATCTAGGACCAAGTGGATATGAAGTAGGGTTTATTTCTGCTGCGCACGACAAGGAATCATTGACACATGCCGCGAATATGTTCTGTGAGGCCTTGGATGTGGTGTTTGGCGGTTGATGCCTGCGGCAATTTGATGCTGCGCAATTGAAAATTTGATGCCTGCGGCAATTTAGGAATTTGGTACTGCGCAATTCGAAGCATGATCAAGTCTTTTAGCGCAGCGGTCTTTTGTCTTACAGTCAACCACGGCTGACGGGTCTTTTGTCTATTTACTTCGAAGAAGTACACGCCTCCTTCAACTCAAGCATTTCGGGTCCGGCCATGTATTCATAGTCTGCACACAATTCTTTTTTCTTGGCTTTAATGGCCTTCATTTCTTTTGCTGACTTATCACTGACTTCTTTTGTTAAGGCATCATTGGACATCGTGTTTAATGTCTCACTTACCTCGAGGCATTTACAGAATTTTTCGTCTTTCCCCCCGCACGACGTCAACGCAAATGCGACAACGATTCCGATGATCCTAAATCTAGTCATCAGTTCCTACCTTTTATTTCCGTTTTATTTAATCGGATATTTTGCAACTCTTTTTTCTTCGCAGCAGCAGGATCACCACCTTCTTGAATCTCTTTCAACTTCAATTCAGCTTCAGCACCTTTGTACACTTCGGTAGTGGTTACGCCGTTTTCAGTGGTCATAATCGTCAACACTTTTTCGCCGTTCACCTCTTCGTAATTCACTTCCTTACGCACCTCATTTCCTTCCTCTTTCAATGGAAATTCATTCATGCGCTGTTCTGCCTCAGCGCCTCTAACAACCTCTTGCGTTTGAACGCCATTCTCCGTTGTTGTGATGGTCATGACTTTTTCACCGTTCACTTCTTGTACTTCGACATTTTTAATGACTTCTTTTTTTTCCTTTTGTACAGGTTGAGCGAACAAAGTACTAGTGCCGACAAAAGCGAATCCTACGAGTAAAGTGATCTTTTTCATAATTGAGATTATTGAGTCACAATGTTACAAAGAAATCCGCTTTGTACATGCAACAGCGCCGCGATATTCCCTACTTTTATTCCCCGAAAACAACAACTTATGTCAAAACTTCCTTACGTTGGAACCACCATATTTACGGTGATGTCAAAACTAGCCATGGAGCACAACGCCATCAACCTTTCCCAGGGATTCCCAAATTTCCCAGTGGATGAAAAGTTGATTAGCGCCTTGGAATCTGTAGCACGCGAGTCCGTTCATCAGTATGCCCCAATGCCTGGTTCGCCCGATTTGTTGAATGGAATCAGCGCCTTGATTGAAACTGCTTACGGTCGAAAGAATGATCCAACATCAGAATTATTGGTAACCGCTGGTGCGACGCAAGCCATCTTTGCTACCATACAAGCCTTGGTTAATCCGCAAGAGGAAGTGATCATTCTCGATCCAAGCTACGACTGTTACGAACCGCCGATTATACTTACTGGTGCTAAGCCGGTACGCATTCCATTAAGCGACGACTTCACCCCAAATTGGCAACGGATCGAAGATGCCATGAACGACAAAACACGCCTATTGATCATCAACAATCCACACAATCCATCAGGAAAAGTGTTGGATAAAAGCGATTTGGAACAATTGGCGGCCTTACTTGGAAAATATCCCAAGGTCATCTTGCTTTCGGATGAGGTGTATGAGTTCATTACCTTTGAAAAAAAGCACATCTCCGTCAATACGATTGAATCCTTGCGAGAGCGCAGTGTCATCGTCTCCTCCTTTGGAAAAACCTTCCACATCACTGGATGGAAAATCGGGTATTTGATTGCTCCGGCTGCACTGATTAATGAAATCAAAAAAGTGCAGAGCTCGGAGCTTTCTACCAGCAAAAGCGCGATGACTTTCGGCAATTGATTTCGACAAGTCGATTTGACCTTTTGACTTCCGAAGGATCCTACTTTCAACTGGCGTCGTATGCACAGATTTCGGACGAAGCCGACACAGACTTTTGCATCCGCATGGTGAAAGAATATGGTGTTGCTGCCATTCCATTGTCCGTCTTCAACGCCGATGGTCACGACAGAAAATTGATTCGTTTTTGTTTCGCCAAGACAACAGATACCTTAACTCAAGCCGCTGAAAGACTATGCAAAATCTAAGCGTCACCCTTGTTCAGACCACCCAACAATGGGAAAACAAAGCTGGCAATTTAACTCATTTCGACGACCTGTTCGCGCAGCTTCCCGCAACCGATCTAGTGTTGTTGCCTGAGATGTTCCACACGGGATTTAGCATGAACGCCGAAGCACTCGCCGAAACCATGAACGCAGCTGGAATCGCCTGGCTAAAGAAGATGGCTAGAGAAAAAGACACGGCCATTTACACGTCGCTTATTGTTAAAGAAGACGACCATTTTTACAATCGTGGAGTATTCGTTCAGCCAGACGGCATCGTTCATGTGTACAACAAACAGAAACGCTTTGCCATGGCTGGTGAGGACCTCGTCTATTCGGCAGGAGAAAAACCGACCATCGTTCATTGGAAAGGTTGGAAGATCAACCTACAGATTTGCTACGACCTTCGCTTTCCAGAAATTGTACGCAATGCACTGAATGAAGATGGCAAGGCAGCTTATGATGTTATTTTGTATGTGGCCAACTGGCCTGAGCGCCGGGCCTTGCATTGGAAATCCCTGCTTGTCGCGCGTGCTATTGAAAACCAGTGTTATGTCGCAGGATTGAACCGCGTCGGAACCGATGGCAATGGTTTGACGTACAGTGGAGATTCGATGGTGGTTGATGCCCTTGGTACAGTTCATGGCTGTGAAGCATCAGTCGAAGAAATAAAAACTGTTGAATTGAATTACACCGATTTGATGACGGTACGCCAGCAGTTGCCGTTTTT
>JAJTDQ010000024.1 GCA_021300505.1 Cryomorphaceae bacterium | reverse complement strand
TTTCTGGAAATGAATGTGGCTAATGTGTTGGAAAAGATGATGTTCGACTTGAAAATTTAGCCCTCCTGCATACCAGTTCAAAAAGGCATTATCTTGAGCAAAGTCTGATGTTGTTTTCAATTGGTGAACCGTCCATTCGGTGTGAATGATGCCATCTGAATCGGGAAGAGGTTGTTCAGCACCTTCAACGACATGTGCCATTTGAAAGATGGTACTCATGATCATTCCGGCAGTAAAGTGCATGACAAAAAATCCTATCAACACTTGCCACCAGAAATAATCGGTCAGCCAAATTGGTAGTCCGATGAACACAGCGAGATAAATGCTTTTAATCACGATAAGTTTGATGAGCTCTGTCTTTGAATTGATATGTTGATCCTTCGTGAGGCCTTCTTGTGTAAATTGTCGCAGTTGAGGGAAATCACCTACTAGCTTTGATAAGGTCATTAATCCATAAAAAAAGAAGGTGTAGATATACTGGTAGCGATGGTATTCTTTCAGCGGGGCGTGGTCACATAGACGAATGATTGCTTTTGTTTGGATGTCCTGGTCATAGTCGTAAATATTTGTGAAACGATGGTGCAGAAAGTTGTGCTGAATCTTCCAATTCACAGCGTTGCTGCCCAGAATAACGATTGTTGATGTGGCGATTTTGTTGACCCAAGGTAAATCTGAAAATGAGCCATGAGCACCATCATGCATGACCGACATGCCAATGCCAGCTTCTCCAATGCCCATAATTATTGCCAATACGATTCCCCACCAAATAGGCAGTGAAAAACCTAATATTATCCCAAATGCACCGAGATAAATGCCGATCATGATGAACGCTTTGAAATAGAGTCGTGTATTGCCTTTCGGTGAGATTCGTCTTTCTTTGAAATAAAGATTCACTCGAGAGTTTAGTTCTTCCGTAAACGCTTGGTGATTCGGGTTGTCACTTTTAAATTGTATGATTTTCATATGTAAAGGGTTCCATTACAAAATGAATCAATTCAATTTATTTCGCCATTGACTATTGGCGTGAAATAGTATGATTTTTATTTGGTTTGTACATCAATCGTATATCAAAAAAAAGCCCCAATCCGAAGAAAGGGGCTTCACTTTAGACGTGATATTTAAAGACCGTTTGCTGCCTTACGATTTGTTAGATCTAAAAACAGTTCAGTGTATTTTTCTTTTAGTTTCTTGTCGCGGTTTGACAAATCAGCTACCGTCAATTTGCTCAAGATTTCATCCGCTGCTGCAGTATTTCTCAATCCGAAATAGCATTCCAACAAGTTGAAATAAATGGCAATTGTAATGTCTTTATCGATGCGTGCTTTTTTGTCAAACATGTTTGATTCGCCCAGTGCAGCATTGTAGGTAGCAACCGCAGCATTCAATTTTTGAATCGCTAAAGCTTCGTTCATTGTCAACGACTTCAATCCAGCAGTAGCATTGTTGTAAGCCTCAAGAAGGTCATTGTGCGATTCGTTTTTAGATTTCACGTAATCCAATGAGCTAGTGCGGCTAGTCACTTCAAAACCGATACGGTCATTTACAATGTGATTAATTGTAGTCAAGTTTTCTTTCAAAATCTTATCCTCAATAGTTTTCAAGATCACTGAAAAATCAGAGGATGGTGCAGTTTTGCTTGACGTTGACTTGTACGTTTTGTATTCAATAAATTCTTCAGGAGACACAAAGAAGTATTCTTGGTTGTTTCCATTTGCAATACGGGCCGTCATTGGGTGACGGTACGTAAATTCAATGTAATAGTAAGTTACATCGCGAGTGGTAGAAACCCCATTCACAACACTTGCCTCTTTCTTGATTTCTGATTTAATTTGAGGTTGCGTGTGGTCAAACCCTTGAAGCGTAACGGTATAAACCATTGCGTTTGCTTGTGTTTTTGCATACCCATCAATTTTCAAATGGGCAGAAGCCAATGCGTTGTAATCATAACTTGTTTTCATCGCCGGCTTTGGAATCGTTTTGCGGTAAGGCTGAGGAACGTATTCTTTAACTGGTTTGTTGTTTTCGTTCAACACCTGCTTTTCAATAATTTTTGCACCCAATCCTTTTTCATTCCATGCAGCCATATCTTTCTCGTATTTTTCATCTGCTGCCTTCACTTTATTCGGGTAGTCGGCCAAATCTCTTTGGTAATCTGCTTCTGCTTGGGCTACGTCAGCTTCATATTGCGCCATTATTTTTTTGTTTTCTTCTTCGTAAGATGCTGTTACGTAAGATGAATAACTCTCAGGCTTTGGTTGAAGTGGAGTAGTAGGAAGTTTTACATAGTTGTATGTAATGTCCTCTGTTTTAAGATTTTGAGCAAAAAACGTAAAAGAGATTAGGGCAAAAGGGATAAACAATAATTTCATGATATAAGTTTAGTGTTATGTAATAGACGAGATTTTGATTTATTGGTTGCGCAAATATAGTTATGAATTTCGAATTTGGTGGCTGAGGTGCGCAGCATTCTCGAAGCCACGAATTACGAAATACGAATTACGAAATACAAATTACGAATTTGAGGTCTCTAAAAATCATAGTGAGGCTAGGAGGTTGAAATGCAGGTTATCAGAGTTGGGGTGAAAAATGAGCCAACGTCTTTACATCCGAAAATTCTAATATCTTAACATCTTAATGTCTTTTGTCCATTGTCTTTTGTCCCTTGTCCATTGTCTTTTGTCCTCTGTACATCAGTTCCTCGCTGCAATCCAAGCAATAGATTTTTCAAATGATTTAGGTACACGAATAGAGAAAATGCGCCCATCCTTGAATGTAAATGCAAAATGAAAAATCAATTCATCGTATCGGAAATCGGAGATAACACCAAATTCATGTGTTGGGTCTTCATTATCAGTAAAAGGGTCGAAGTCTGAAAATCGCAATTCCATTACCACCTCACCCATACCATAGTCTGTGGCAACGCCATAATTGGTGTATTTATAGTACCGTTCGCCTATTCCATTTTTTCCGCAAGCCTTGTTTCGCATGTAAGAAATCGCACGTATATAATTCATATTCCCGAAAAAACGACCGCAGGGGTGAAGTAATCGTTCCATGGCAACGGTATCAAAACCACAGTAGAAAGCATTGTTGAACTTTCTTAATAAAAGATCATTTGCTTTTCTTTCTTCGTCGGTAACCTTGAGGATGTAAGTTGTTGTTCTCATGTTGCACTGATTGGAATAACCTTTAATTGTTGGAAATAATTCGTTTCGGGTTCGCCACTGCATTGCTCGCCATTTTTAATTCGATGATTTTAAAATCTTGGTACCTGAACACAAAGCGATAGATGATTTCGTTTTTGCTTTTAACGGCGGGCTCACCGAATTTTGGGCCGAGAAACTTTTCAAAATCGAAGATGGACTCGTCGTCATAATTTTCGTTGAAGCAACGGATTTCGAGTACCTCCTGACCAGGAAAAATGTCGAGTGAAATACCACGATTGTAGGTGAAGGCATTTCTTGTTTTTATTCCTTTTGGACCATTCATCATTTTATGGAATTCACCCGCCACTCGACCTTTACTTAAATTGTTGAAAAATCGACCATTCTCATGCAACAGACTCATTAACCCTTTGATGTCAGATGCGCTAAACGCATAGCAGAAATCATTCAAGATATCCGAATTTCTCTCCATTTCGGAGTCGCTAAATCTCTGAATTAGGTTTTTTCTCATGGCAGTGTTTTTTGAAGGTTTGAGCCCGTTTTGACAAACGACATGCCACAGTAGAAATCTTAATTATTTCACGTTTAAACTTCTTATTGTGTATCAATTAATTAAATTTATGTCAAAAATTGACTTATGAAAACTTTGGTTTCATGGCATGCCTACAACAACGATTTTGACCAAGGGAAGGTCATTGAAGATGGTCCAACGGTGGGCTTTCACGATCATTTTTTCAAGCATGACAGACATATTATTCTGTCTACGGCACACGCGGATATTGAGGATTTACGAGCACTACATCTTCGCTCTTTCTTGATCAAGAGATTTCCAAATCGAGTCATTGAAATTCAATACATGGATGTGACAGATGTAATCAACCAAAGTGAAATTCGGTCCAAAATAGATCCCTTTTTGGTGGCTTTGGGTGACGATGACATTGACGTTTTTGTTTCTCCAGGAACCCCAGCAATGCAAATCGCTTGGCACTTGAGTCACATGAGTTTGAATTTGCGGACCACTTTATTTCAAACGAGAGCAGCCAAACATACCCAGAAGAAAGATAAGCCTGAATTGATAAAAATTAATTTGGAGCGTTCAGCGCTACCTGTAACGGCTATCTATACCCAGGAAAATGTGAAACGCACCTCGGCGGCTGATGAAGATTATTTTATTACTCCAACAATTCAACGCATATACGATAATGCACTCAAAGTCGCGCAAACCGACCAGGTAACCGTGATGATTTTAGGTGCAAGTGGGACAGGAAAAGAAAATTTAGCGAAGTATATCCACACGAATTCTGTTCGTAGCGAGAAGCCATATGTTCCAATTAACTGCTCAGCATTTAGCGATAGTTTGCTCGAATCAAGGTTGTTCGGGTATAAAAAAGGTGCCTTCACGGGGGCAGAAAAGGATACTGCCGGATTGTTTGAGTTGGCCAATGAGGGAACAATCTTTCTTGATGAGATTGGGGACATTTCGCCATACATGCAGCAAGCGCTATTGCGTGTTTTACAGGAAAAAGAAATCATGCCGCTGGGCGGTAAGGCGAAAAAAGTGAATGTTAGGGTTATTGCCGCAACCAACCAGCAATTGGTGAAATTGTGTGAGGAAGGTAAGTTTCGTTGGGATTTGTACTACCGTTTGTCAGTGGTCGAATTGGATATCCCAACGCTCATTCAACGTGGGAAAAGCGATATAAAACAGATGATTGAGCACTTTCTTACTCAAAAAAAGAAGGAATTGCGCAGATCAAAAAAGCTTGTTATCGAGCGCGAAGCAATGAACGTGTTGATGAATTATTCCTATCCAGGAAATATCAGAGAATTGGAGAACATTATTGCGCGATTGTATGTGTTCAATGAGGAACGTGTCTCCGTTGATGTGCTGCCTAAACGCCTTTTTCAAGATCCAATGAATAAACCCATGAATTGGGATTATATCGAACGGGAGCACATACTTCGAGTCCTCAGACATTTTAACGGAAATAAGCGACAATCAGCCCTCGCTATTGGTTGGGCTATCAATACACTTGTTGCGAAGATGGAGAAATATGGGGTGGGGTGATGGAGGATGGACCGTCAGCCGCGGCTGACTGAAGGAGCATAGAACATGGATCGAGTCCTCCTGAAATATTAACATCTTGACGTCTATGTTGCAATGGTTTTAACATGCATAAAGGAGTTGAAAATTTAGAATGCTTACTTTTGTTTAGATTATACACATAATGCCAATTCGACAAAACATACTCATCGCCGTGGATGCGGTGGTCTTTGGATACATGAACGCGAACTTACATGTGTTGTTGGTAAAACGAAACGGGTCAACATTTCACAAGGAGTGGGCTCTAGTAGGTGGATTCGTATTGGATGATGAGCCACTAACAACTGCCGTAAAGCGTGAATTAAAAGAGGAGACAGGTGTTCAACTGGATTACTTAGAGCAACTATACACTTTTGGTGATTCCGTTGATCGAGATCCGCGCAGTCGTGTCATTTCTGTGGCCTATTTTGGATTGATCAATTCATCAAAGATTGTTCCCATCGGTGATACGGATGCCATGGAAGCAAAATGGTATTCGGTGAATGAATTGCCCGACCTTGCTTTTGACCATTCTGATATTTTAAAAGCAGCATTGGAACGTTTACGGGCAAAACTGACCTATAAACCTATCGGATTTGATCTGCTTCCAAAAGAATTTCTATTCTCTGATCTTGAACAGCTATATGTAACCATTTTAGGGAAAGAGATTGACCGAAGAAACTTCAGAAAAAAGATCATGAGCTTCGGTTTTTTGGAAGAAACTAGCCTGTTTAAACAAAAAAAATCAGGCCGTCCAGCAAAATTATTTAGGTTTAACCATTTGAAATATAAAGAGTTGGAAAATAAAGGAATCTACTTTGATTTATAATTAGTGTAAAAATTACGCAAAATAATTTGGAGGTTTGATTTGTTTGGTTAAATTTGTGTAAATAATACGCAAATAAGATGAAAACAATCCTCAATTTAGATCGTCGCTTTCGTCCATTGAATGGAGAAGAGATCAGTTTCGAAGCATTAATCTTTGCAGGTGGTGAATTACACATCAAAATAGATGCTTTAGAACTAGCAGAAAGTGTAACAATTACACACCGATTAAATGCATTTAGTGATATCGGTCTACTTTATCTCGCGGCGGATGCATTGCGACGAATGGGGGTGAAGCGCATGGACTTGTTTGTTCCGTATTTTCCTGCTGCGCGTCAAGATCGTTTAATGGTTGCAGGTGAGCCACTATCTGTAAAAGTATATGCCGATTTAATCAATCAATTGCATTTCGAGACCGTGACGATTTTGGATCCACACTCGGACGTGACAGCTGCTGTTCTGGACCGTTGTGTTGTGGTTTCGAATCATGCATTTATACACCAAGTGACTCAAATCATTGGAAAGGATAACATTTTGGTTTCACCAGATGGTGGTGCTTTAAAGAAAATCTATAAGGTGTCTGAAGCACTTGACGGAATGGATGTTGTCGAATGCAGTAAAAGTCGAGATGTGAAAACTGGTCGATTGTCGGGATTTAAAGTGTATGCGGATGATCTTGAAGGTCGTGCTTGCCTCATTGTTGATGACATCTGCGACGGTGGGGGAACATTCATCGGATTGGCGAAGGAACTGAAAGCAAAAAATGCAGGCGCACTTTATTTGGCAGTGTCCCATGGAATATTCAGCAAGGGAACGGAACCATTAACGGATGTATTCGACCATATCTTCACCACAGATTCAGTGAAGGACATTCAAACGGACAAGATCACAACGCTTTCTTTAGCGAACCTTATTTATTCACAATTCTAAATTTTAACATCATGAATGCTTTATTTTTAACAGACGGGTATAAATTGGATCATAGAAGACAATACCCTGCAGGAACTACACTCGTTTACTCGAACTGGACTCCACGAAAAAGTCGATTGGACGGAATGGATGAGGTTGTGTTTTTCGGATTGCAGTACTTTTTGAAGAAGTATCTCATCGAAGATTTTAACCAACATTTTTTCTCCCAACCAAAAGATATAGTGGTTGCAAAATATGCGCGCAGAATCAATAATTACTTAGGGGAACATTCCATCTCAATCGATCATATTGAGGCGCTCCATGATCTTGGGTATCTTCCAATGGTGTTTAAAGCTCTCCCAGAAGGAGCGAGTGTTCCGTTGCGTGTGCCGATGTTTACCATGTACAATACTTTGCCGGAGTTCTTTTGGTTGACGAACTACTTTGAAACGTTGTTGTCAACCGTGATTTGGTTGCCTTGCACTGCAGCAACAATTGCGAAGAAGTTTAGAGAGATTTTAAATGACTACGCTGAAAAAACGTCGAGTACCCCAGGATTTGTTCAATGGCAAGGTCATGACTTTTCGATGCGCGGAATGGCAGGACTTGAAGCGGGAATCATCGCCTCCGCGGGTCACTTATTAAGTTTTACTGGGACAGATACCTTGCCTGCGATCGATTTCTTGGAAGAATATTACAATGCCGATTCAGATCAAGAACTGATTGCTGGTTCGGTTGCAGCTACGGAGCACTCTGTTATGTGTATGGGGACCACCTCTGGTGAATTCGACACTTACAAACGCTTGATCACGGAGATTTATCCATCTGGAATTGTATCCATTGTATCGGATACCTGGGATTTATGGAAGGTGTTGACAGACATTATTCCGGCCTTGAAAAATGAAATCCTTTCGCGCAATGGAAAGGTGGTGATTCGCCCTGACAGTGGAGATCCAGCCGACATATTGTGTGGAAATCCAAATGGAAAAACCGAAGCAGAAAAGAAAGGTGTTGTGGAGCTGCTGTGGGACATCTTCGGAGGCACATTGAATAACAAGGGATACAAGGAATTGGTTCCTCAGATTGGTGCCATTTACGGGGATAGTATCACCTTGAAAAGGGCTGAAGATATTTGTCGACGTCTCATGGAAAATGGATTTGCCTCAACCAATATTGTATTGGGAATCGGTTCATACACTTACCAGTACAATACCCGAGACACCTTCGGTTTTGCCATGAAAGCAACATACGGTGAAGTCAATGGTGAAGGTCGCGAAATCTTCAAGGATCCGATTACAGATGATGGAACGAAGAAATCGGCCAAAGGACTAATGAAAGTTGTGCTCAAAGAAGGAAAATATGAACTAATCGATCAAGTCTCTTGGGAGGAAGAAAATCAAGGCGAACTGAAGGAAGTATTCCGAGATGGAAAAATGATCAGGGAGACGAGTTTGGCGGAGGTTCGCGCGAATACAACGAAATAAAACGAGAATCGAAGCGGTCCTTAAGGGAGTATGGAGCATAGGAACATAGAGCATGGATTTCAATTGATTAAACAGCTTATATTCAATTGTCAACCAGCGTAGCGGTCAATGTTCTTTTTTCAGAGTTCTTATTTATTTTTTAGATTTGTACCCTAGTACTTATTCACCCAATCCATTAATAATGAAGTTTTTCTGTGGTTTTTTAACATTCATCTTTCTTGGGCATCAGGCCACTATGTTTGGACAGTCGAAGACAGTGGTCAATCCACATTTTGAAATCATAAACGTGGACAACGCGGGCAAGGTGACTCCCGTGCCCTCCTTGGTGGCTATGAAAATAGATTTGAATTCAAGCTTTCAATCTTTGTATACCTACGATTTTAATCGAGATGGCGTGAAAGAAGAAATCTTTTACAGCTTTGGTTCTCAAAACTTCGCTCGTTTTTTCTGGAAGTCTGAAAATACGCGAGTGACTGAATCCTTGTACAACAACTATTTTGAAGAGCCAAATGAAGGAGAAGGGTTTTGGTTTTACATCACTGATGTTTTTGGAGATGCAGAACCAGAAATTTTAATCTTTTCAATTATTGGTGAAGAGTGCTTTTTAAAGATTGTCAATTATTCTGCGTCTCAGAGTAAAATGGTGGAAAACAGCTATCCTTTATCAGCCTATTCAGCCTATCCGAGAAAATTGATCAAAAGTGACAAGGTAATCATTGCCCCCTATGGAAGTCAAGGCTTGTTTGATGAATATCCCTTGATCATCCGTTAAGCGAGTTTCAACCAATTGTAAACCAACGATGAGTGAGTTAATGACCGATGCTGAGATTTGCAAAAGGTTAACGCTTTTGGACTTCAATTATTCTGCAAGTTCTCCCGAAAACTTTATGACGACCATATTGCGAACTGTGACTCTTGTCGCACGATTCAGCAGAAAAAGCTACAAACGGTAAATCGCAATGCTATTTTCATGGTTGGTATAGGTTTCTTTTTGGTGGCTTTTGCGCCGGTAATTGGGGTATTTTTAATTATTTCTGGTCTAGTACAATGGGTCAGAGGTAAGGAACACCATCAAAAGTGAGTATAGAACTTTTTAGATGTATGTTTGAAAAACCACCGTTTCGAAAATTTCATTTTCCTGTTCAAAAATCAAGTGCAATTAATGCGGACCAATTGTTTTTCTGTTTTTTGCCGATTAAATTGACTATTAGAAACTCAATTTTATTTTTCTTTCTACATTTAGAGTCATTTTTAAAATGGTCTACTAGAATCGTTTAAAAACGAAGTTGTTAGGCGCGCTAAATATTCATTATTAATTTCCCCAATGGCAGAAATATCTGTGATTGCTAATTCAGGCATTCAATTTTATACCTTCAAAAGTAGAATTAGTAGAGAGGTCGTAAGACACAAGAAATTTGTTTATCTCGAAGATGTCGATTTGAATAGAAGACGTTTTTGGTTAGAGGAGCTAATTCATTTACCTGAATTGGATCGCTATGCAACAAAAGCTGAACTAAAGAAACATAACTTACTTGATGCCAATGGAAAATTGAAAGCGCTTGCGGATTGTCGGGGTGTGCGTAGCTTTTCTGAAGATCAACCACAGGTGTATGAAGCCAGTAATTTGAATCAAACATTAAAGACTTTTGCTAAAAAGTGGATTCCACTTCCTTACTTCAAGCACAACTCGATCAATGAGGATTTGTTTGGACCAACCGATTGGGTAAGAATATATTTTGATTATTCTGAAGATGGGTTAATTGAAGGGGTAATTGCCATTGATACCACCGTTTGTGCGGATGATATGTTTACCCACACTCCGTTTTTGAACGATAATCCGAATGAAAATAAGTTTCAGCTGTGCTCGAATGAAAATTTACTTTTAGCTTTTTTCGATTCCATGACGAATTGTCAATGGGTGGAAGATTATATAAAGAAGTTCGTCAAATACGAAGAAGGGGAGGCGCACACAAAACATATCGGACTTTACGTTTTTCTGATGCGTATTTTGCATTTAACTGAAAAAATGCCGAAAATTCAACTGTTGTCTGATAAATCAGGATTGATAGATGTTGATCTCGTTTTGGACATTGGTAATTCGCGCACCTGTGCTTTGCTTTTTGAGAATCCGAATGATGTGAGTTTCAACTTAAACAAAGTGAAACAGCTAGAACTAGTTGATTTAGGTAATCCTTTGGTGCGCTACAATACGTCGTTTTCAACACGAATTTTGTTCAAGGATGCTGAATTTGGTACAATGAATTCTGAGTTGAACCAGAATAAAAAGTTTCAATGGCCTAGTCCAGCACGTGTTGGGACAGAAGCGGAACGTGTGATCAATAGCTCTCGCGTTGAGCTTAAACTGCAGGTTGAATCGAAGTCCTACAATTCAAGTCCTAAACGTTATTTGTGGGATAGTGATCCAAGTGAATTGGAATGGAATTTTCACGAAGAGTCGACAGACGTCCCGCGAGGTGTTTTCAAGGCTGGAATTTCTGACCAGCTAAAAAGCGATGGAAGCCTCTGCACGGATGGTGTGTTTGGTACGAGAGCTGCGTTTTCAAGACGGTCACTAATGACTTTCGTTTACCTTGAGATTTTCACTCAAGCAATGCGCCAAATCAATTCTATTGAGTTTAGAGGGACACATGGGAATCCAGCAAATAAAAGAAGGCTGAAAAGAGTCATCGTGAGCTGTCCTACGGCAATGATTCAGGAAGAGCAGATCGCACTTCGACAATGTGCTGAGGATGCGATGACGCTCATGAATAACTACATGGAAATTGTGAGTGGATCTACTATGCCAATGCACATATTATCTTCTCATGTGGAGATTATTCCAAAAATTGAAGATGTACAGAAAAATCTTTTACAGTTAGAAAATAAAAAAGATTGGAATTATGATGAAGCGACTGTTTCGCAACTCATGTTTATGTATGGCTCGATTCAACATAAATTTGATGGCAACCCTGATTTGTTTTTTAATCTCTTTGGTAAACAAAATCGAACAGCACCAAATACAAATCGCGAAATTATTTTAGGTTCATTGGATATAGGTGCTGGAACGTCTGATTTGATGATTTGTAAATACAAGTACTCATTTACCGATGCTACGGAATTGACACCGATACCGCTCTATTGGGAAAGTTTCAGCCTTGCGGGGGACGATTTGTTAAAAAATGTCATTCAACAAATCATTATCGAAGGTGAAATAAAAGAACCTGCAGAGGATGAACATTGTACTGGAGTGATTTACAACCATGCGAAAAAACTTGGCTTCACGGATATCGCGTTGAAATTGAACGGCTTTTTCGGAAAGGACAATGCGAATATGGGGTATATGGCAAGACTCATGAGGGTGAGTTTTATTAACCAGATTGGAATTCCAATCGCCCAAAAATATATGGCAATTGCGAATCAAAAAATTCAAAGTGAGACACAACTGACTTTTGACGAGATCTTTGATAAAACGAAACCAAGTGCTGAACTGTTGAATTATTTCGCAAAACATTTTGAGTTCAGATTCGAAGATTTGGTTTGGAAACTTTCTTCGAATAAAGTGAATCGAATCATCGATATTACCTTCTCCAAAATAGTAGATCAAGTTGCGAAGTTGATGTTTGCGCATTCGTGCGATATGGTTTTACTTTCTGGAAGGCCATGCTCATTCGATGCCTTGGAAAAATTGTTTTTGAAGTCCCACACGGTTGCACCGAATAGATTAATCAACTTAAACAATTATTGGGTTGGAAAATGGTATCCATTTGCTGATAATAATGGCTATATCGAAGACCCGAAAACTGTCATCACCGTTGGAAGTTTGATTGCGATGATGGGGGGTAATTTATTCAAGTTGGATAAGTTCCGCATCGACACGAAAAACTTAAGAAAGGAATTGATTTCTACCGCTGATTACCTCGGTAACGTGAAGGATTATTTGGTTCGAAGTCCATTCATTCAACCCAATCAAGAGGAGTCTTCGTTCATGGTGTACGATTTGCCCTATCAAATTGGTTTTAAACAATTGAACGCGGTGAATTATCCAGCTAGAAGTCTCTATACCCTTCAGTTTAGTAACAAAAACATAAAGGAAAATCTTGGTCACAGTATCCACGTAGATTCCAATTCAATCAATGACGCTTTGGAAGACAGAAAGACGAAATTAAGGTCGAGACTTCCTTATAAAGTGACAATTTCAAGAGAATTTGAAAAGGACAAGGAGAAAATTAAAATCATTGAAATTATTGACAATGAGGGTGGTGAAGTGACCAAATTCAATTTCGAACTGAAAACACAAACCTTAAATCAATCCACAGGGTATTGGCTTGACTCGGGTGAATTTATTTTATCTATCTCGTAAACAGAAATGAAGAATTTTGACGCAAAAGTTACCGGTGACATAAAAGCGAAATGTGCGCTTCTTTATGAAACTTTTGATAATTCAGATAAATGGGTTGACCGTTATTTGAAGTATGAAGAGAAAAAAGCAATGGGCGAAAAAATCAAAAAAAATCGTTCTGAAATTCGAAAGGTGGGCAATAACATCGATTCTAAACCCGTGTTTGCGCTATTTGGAGTGAGTCAAGTTGGTAAATCTTACCTTGTGAAAAACCTCTTAAGCATGGGAGGTGGAGCGCTAAATATAAAATGTGGTGATCACACCTTGGATTTCTTACAAACCATTAATCCACAAGGACAAGGGGCGGAGAGTACGGGTGTAGTAACGCGTTTTTCAGCAGACAAAACAGGACTGAATGATGAATTCCCTGTGCGCGTGCGCTTGCTTTCGCCAAAGGATATTGTGATTCTGTTATGCGATAGCTTCTTTTCTGATATTAAGCGAATGGATACCTATCCAAGCCAAGATCAGTTTTTTCAAAGTGCTAACCAATGTCGTACAGAATACCTGCAAGATAAACCAGTGCAGTTCTATTTCACAGAGGACGATATCTGGGATATTCGCGATTACTTCGGCCAAATTTTCAACAAGTTTAGTCACTATGTAAACCACATTGAACAAAGCGGATATTGGAATCTTATCGGAGAAACCATCTCAAAAATCCCTGTGGATAAATGGTCAGAAAATTTGAGCATCCTTTGGGATAGAAATCCACATATTACCCGTGTTTTTGAGCTATTGGTTAAAGAATTAAATCAGATAGGTTTTATTTCTCATTATGCAGATTGAGCGCCCTTACTGCTGAATTGACATTAAACGTTGTAGAGGAAGTTGCACAAGCGAAACCCTTTTTAAATCAGACAGATTTACTGGATTTCCCAGGAGCGAGAGGTCGATTGGAAATGAATTTGTCTGATATCAATGAAAAGTGGGTGGTGGATATGTTCTTGCGGGGGAAAATTTCCTTCTTGTTCAATAAGTACAGCAGGGATATGGAAATCAATAACCTTCTTTTCTGCATGAAGGATGAGCAAATTGAAGTCAACGAATTATCTACGATGTTGAACGATTGGATTCACAGAAACATTGGCGCGAATGCAGAAGAACGACAAAAAAATATTGGGAACATACCTACATCACCTTTGTTTATTGTATTGACATTTTTCAACAAACAGTTGAAATTCGATTCAATTAATGATGTCAGCGGTAATGAACAAAATAGTGTGAAACGTTGGGACAATCGCTTTATTCGGTTTTTTGAAGGACAGATTGCAGCCAAGTACAACTGGCATATCGAATGGACGGCAAATAGTCCAAACTTTTCGAATTTTTACCTTTTGCGTGATTTTCATTTTTCTGACGATACCTTCGATGGTTACCACACTCTCGGACAGGAAACGGAAATTCGACCAGAACGCATTGAACATTGGAATAGATTAAAAAAATCTTATGTTGAATTTCCTTTCGTACAGCGCCACCTAAAAAGTCCAGAACGCTCTTGGGACGAGGCTGCGAGTCCAGCAAAAGATGGAAGTGGCTTAATCGTGGAAGAATTAGAGCCAGCAGCAAACAACTTCATAAAAGTCAAGAATTTTACCGGACGCCTCGAGAAAATGAGGGAAAGTCTTCATAAAGATTTAGAGCGCCACCATATTTCCGATAACATAAAGGAAAAACGAGATAAAGCATTCCAACTCGGAGTGGATATTCAATTCGGATTGATGCACATGTTCAATTCACCGAAATTTCATTTTGGAGAATTTTTGAAAACCATGTCCGTGAAAGAAACGGATGTGTTCAATAGCATTCACGATAATTTCCTCCATTCTACTAAATCGGACGACCTCGATCAATATGCCATTTTCCGTTCCATGTTCCCCGGCATTTCTGCTGAGAAAAGTCGTTCAGAAAATCTTGGAATCATTGCGACTTACCTCAATATGTCTAGCGAGGAGGAGGTGCAAGAGTATTTGAATTCACGTCAAATGGATTTGGATAAGGCATTGGAAAATAAAGTGGTGTCGAGTGCGACAAAATTAGTCGATGCTGTCATCGAACTATGGAAATCTAAACTCACTGCCGCGCATTTCGAGACATTTCTCAATTTAGGCATGGAAGCGAATACCTTTGATAGCCTAATTGAAAATTTATTGACCACATTCAACGTGCTCAATGTGCGCCATGAATTGATAAAGATTTTCGAACAAAAGACAAGAATGGTCTTCTCTCCTATGGACACAGAAGAATACCTAGCGTCAATCAGCACTGCGTATATCAATGACTTTGTTTCAAAT
>JAJTDQ010000146.1 GCA_021300505.1 Cryomorphaceae bacterium | reverse complement strand
TCACGATTGTGGTTGGGAATTCATACGGAGTAGGAAATTACGCGATGTGTGGGAAAGCATACGACCCAAGACTGATTGTAGCATGGCCAACGGCTGAAATCGCTGTGATGGGAGGTGCTGCAGCAGCGAAAGTATTGCTCCAAATTGAAGTCGCTTCACTAAAAGCAAAAGGAGAAGAATTAACTCCTGAGCGAGAAAAAGAGCTTTTCGATCAAATAAAAAATCGATACGACGAACAAATATCTCCATACTACGCAGCGAGTCGCTTGTGGGTGGATGCCATCATTGATCCAGCAGATACTCGTAAGATTATCTCTATGGGAATTGAAATGGCAAGTCACAAGATCGCAGAGAAGCCTTACAATGTGGGCGTAATTCAAACTTAAGCACATGCATTTCGACTGGAAAGTAAAACACTACAACGACTTATCGCTCAATGAATTTCACGATATAATCGCTTTGCGAATCGCGGTATTTGTGATTGAGCAGAATTGTCCGTACCAAGAACTCGACGGAAAGGATAAAAAGAGTTACCATCTTATTTGCCGAAATGACAATGGCGAGATTGTATCCACGGCGCGTATTATCCCACCTGGCGTCGCCTATACACAGGTTGCCATAGGAAGGGTTGTTATCGCGGATAGCGCCCGTGGCCTTGGATTGGGACATGAACTAATGCGTCAATGCATGCATTTTATAGTGGAGGAATTCGGTCAAGTACAGGTGATTCTTTCAGCCCAAAAACACCTTGAAAATTATTATGCCTCACACGGCTTTGTAAGTACAGGCAAAGAATATCTCGAAGACAATATCCCACATGTGGAGATGATTTATATACCAAAAGAAGTACACTAAATGAAACAGTTTATTTTTACAATCAGTGCTTTATCACTTGTTTTTTCAAGTTGCAACACTTTGAAAAACAATTCAAAAGATGATAAAGATTCAAGTAAAGCTTTTAAAACAATTGATCAATCCTACCTTGACAAAGGGGTCCGTCCTCAAGAAGACAAATAAATTCAAAAGATGAATTATTGCCACTTATCGCTCAACAACACATGTATGGTATTGGATCTTTTTTCAGCTTTGGCGTAGGTCAAGATTTGAAAAATGTTGAAAAGAACATCACGTATATTGGTCAAGGTGGAATAAGTCTTCCGAATAAGGACTATTACAGTGCTGAAAACAAGAAGGAGATTCGCGAGAAATTCATGGAATACATGAAATCGATTTTTGTGTTGGCTGGTTACGGTGCCGATGAAGCGACAAAAATGTCATACATGGTGATGAAGTTCGAAACGCAGATGGCTGAAACAATGATGGCCCCTGCAGATCTTCGTGCTCCAGAAAAGACCTACAACAAGTTCTCGATGGAAGCATGTGCTCAACTGATTGCTCCACTTGAATTCAAAGTTTACCTTTCAGAGATTAAAAGTCAATCTTTTGATTCAATCGTTGTATCACAGCCCGAGCATTTAAGAAATCTTGGGAAATTGATTGAAAAATCAGATATAACCGTATTGAGGACCTACATGCTTTGGAAGACATTAAACCATTATGCGGGCTGTCTTGACCAACGATTTGTGGACACACGTTTTTCTTTTTATGGAAAAGTGTTGAGCGGAAAATCAGAAATGAAAGCAATCACAGAAAGAGCCATCGACGAGATCACGAACAAAGAGTTTGGTGAAATCTTAGGAAAAGAATTCGTGAAACGCCATTTTTCTGAAGCCGCTCAAAAGCGAGTGAGCATTATGGTTGACAATCTATTGATCGTTTTTCAAGAACGAATCAAGAGCTTGGATTGGATGACATCAGAAACGAAAAATGAGGCGCTTAACAAATTGAATTCAATTGGTCGCAAACTTGGTTTCCCCTCGAAGTGGGAGGACTTTTCTGTATTGATTTTTGACAAAGCCAAGTATGTTGAAAATGTGAAGGCAGAGAATCTTTATGCTCACCTAAAAAACATGAAGGAGCTTTATCTTCCTGTTGATAAGGAAAAATGGGGTATGCCGGCACACATGGTGAATGCGTACTATCATCCTTTATTGAATGAGATTGCCTTCCCTGCGGGGATCATGCAAGCCCCTTTCTTTGATGAAAACGCAGAAGATGCTGTGAATTATGGCCGTATTGGAATGGTCATCGGACATGAATTTACGCATGGATTTGATGATATGGGTTCTAAGTTTGCTGCTGATGGATCATTTAAAAACTGGTGGTCCGAAGCAGATCTTGCTGCCTTTCAGGAAAAAACGGGAATTCTTGGTGAGACATTCGCAGCGTTTTGTCCTATTGAAGGGCATTGTGTGAATCCGGATTTGACCATGGGAGAAAACATTGCAGATCTTGGAGGACTCACAATGGCATTTTACGCCTATGCGCGTACTGAGGAATTTCAATCTGGAGTTTCACGCGATGGATTTACCCCTGCTCAGCGTTTCTTTATTGCCTATGCGCAATTATGGAAAATCAATTACACAGAAGCTGAGTTGAAGAATAGAATCGCCAATGACCCACACTCACCGGGCATGTATCGTGTAAATGGACCATTAATGAATTGTCCAGAGTTCTTCAAAGCGTTTGAGGTAAATGAAGGAGATAAAATGAGAAATCCTGAAGGAAAGGTTGCTCGAATTTGGTAATTCTTAATCGAATAAAAACAATAAAGCCCTCGATCTTCGGGGGCTTTTTTTGTTAGTTGAGATGAACAATCATCTTCTGTTTTTTTGTTCGCTTCACTTCGATTGACTTGCTGTATTGAAGGAGCATTTTAAGGGTTTTGTCAGACGGTCCCACTTTAGTGTCTTCGGGAGCAATGACAAGTTCAGGGTATTTTTTTAACATAGGCAAATTACATTTGATAGCACTAACGTAATGTCGCCTCGTTTATTATATCTTATTGAAAAATGCTTAGTAAGCGCCAAACCAACGTCGAAGGAAACATTCTGTAGTTAAGAAGGCCAAGAGTAAAAAGAAAAGCCATTTCAGATCTACCAAATCTTTGAAGGTCGCCTCACGATAAGACACTGTGGTGATGTCGTCACGGTTTCGAATAGCCTTAAGTACACCTTTTGCGTTTTTCAACTCGAAGAATTTACCCCCTGTTGTCTTCGCGATTTGTCGCATGATTTGATGATCTGCATACGTATCGAGATCTTCAAGTTCCATATCTTCCACCACGAAAACACCGTTTTTCACTTCAGTCTGTCCATTGCGTGTACCTATGGCCTTCCATTTATAAATCCCAGGAGATAATTTACCCAATGACGCCGTGTACTGCTTGCCACTGACACCAAATCCGACCTTTGAAAGTTTCCCCTTCTCATTTCGCACTTCTAAACGTATTTCGGCATCAGATACTGGCTCGAGGGATTGATTGTAAAATGTTGCATTGACAAGAACGTCCTCATCCTTGGTGAAACGTTTAGGGAAGTTCACACGAAGCTTAGAGGTGTTCTGCTTCACCAAGACATACTGCGTAATTTTATTGACCAACTCTGCGAATCCATCTTGAGCACCCGTGCGAATAAATTCATTCATTTTCCAACGCCAAATGCCTTCTCCGTAAATGACACCTATCTTGAATTGTCCTCGCTTATTGAAATAAATCAATGGATCCGTTTTCCGAATAGAACCAAGACGTTGATAGGCAAATACTTCCAATCCTCCAGCAGATGTTACTTTACCAAACTTTGTTTTCAAAGGTGGACCAGACTCCACCATATCTTTAACGAGGTCACTCAATTCAAACTGTTGAAATCCAGTATTCACTCCCCCTTGAACATCATCTGTTTGACCGTTCGAACCAGTTACAGAAATGCCAATATTTAGTTTTTGAATTGTTGCAGAGGTGGTGTTTGGACCTACTGTATAGATGACTGGTATCTTTTTGTTTTGCAAAAGTTGCTGAACAGAAGGGTCAAATCCAATCCCTGGCTCATGCCAAATGACCAAATCTGTCTTAGTCAAATCTTTTTTCCAGTCCTTGACCAACATGGACTCAACTTCTAGATTTTCATCAAGTTCCAACACCTGCTTCCATGCGGCGATATCTGGATGAGGAGCGCCAGCCAATATAAGCACCTTACTTCTCGAATCGATGACCTCGACATAAAATGTGCGTGAATTGTTGGCGTAATTGTATTCATTGCCAGCTTTTGAGATGACCACGCTGTATGTTTGAAAACCTATGCGGTCAGCATCCAACAAAAAAGAAAGGTGCTGAAAATCGCGAACGCCATCCGTATATTTCACGGTTTGTGTCGCCAATTGCTTCCCGTCGCGATAAATCGATACCGTTGCGGAACCTTTCCCCATCTTCACCCCTTCGATATCCACTTCTACAGGGAATTTATTTCCTAAAAAGGTGATGTCATTTGTCGCGACATTTTTTACAAACTGATCGCGCTTCTTCACGGTATCTCCAACACCTACTGTAAATACGGGTGTCAGATCAATGCGCTCTGCGGCATATACAGGATTACTTCCCGCATTGAATTTTCCGTCGGACACAAATACAATCGCACCAATATTTCTATTAAAATACTCTGTGTTGATCTTTTCGAAGGCTGAAGACAAGTTACTTACCGATTCATTGAAATTGACCGCACCACTAAATTTTGGTGTGTTACCAACAGTCATTTCCATCCATTCGTACTCCTCTCCCAATTCCGTTTTCAGTTGAGTACGCAATGCAACGACTTGACCCTTAACTTTTGAGCTGTCTTTATAGTTCAATAAACTCGAGGAATTGTCTGTAAGTGCTATAATCAAAGGCTTCTCCACACGATAATCTACGGCTTCAAAAATGAGCCCAATCAAAAGTAAACCCAAGATAAAGAGCACCGAACTGCGCAAGGTTACAAGTCCCCAGCGGTAAAACGAAGATAGCTCCTTCCACCAAGAAACATTTCGGTAAAACCAAATCCCTACGATGATACTGATTATCAACCATGGAAGGGTCCACCAAATACTAAGTTCACTTGTAAATCGCATGCGTCACTAAATTACAAATCTTTCACCGAAGGGCAAGGAATTCGTGCTAAACCTTATCCAAATCAATCTTTGAAATTTGTCATTTTATAGGTAATCCCCAACCCTATAATTGACATGAATTGAAGTCGTGGACCAATAGTGCCATTTGCATCCGTAATTCGAATATCATCATCGTATATCGTTGCCCATTGCAAGGAAGCTGCAAACCAACTATTCACTTTAAACATAAACTTCAACTCAGCGTTGAGGTCAACATTTTGTGGATTCTTGGTGTAATTCGAAAAGAGTTCAAGCTTTCCGCGCAGATCGATATTCTTGGCTAAAGGTGTTGCTCCCACCACACGCAGATAAGCACCAAATTCTGAACGAAGATGTGAACCAGTAATCACGACATTCCCAAGTCCATCATAAACCGCAGGTGTAACGCCATACGCACCAGCATTGGATAAAACTTGATCTTTCACTATTGTCATTTTCGAAGCAAAGGGTGAGAGAAAAATAGACAAATGCTCAGCTCTTAAGTATTCCACACCAAGTGCAAAACTTAAATATCCTGGAGCGAGAAATGTTGATACACTTTTTCAATTCAAACCCAAGTTTTGTGGAGAGATCAATTCGGTCTTCTGTTTTTTGTAATCCCTGTTTCGATTCTTTTTCAATGTATTTCAAACCACCCAAAGCAATAGCCAATTCATTGTTCCATGCTATCCGCCCTTGACCGTAAAATGCAAGACCATAAAAGGAACCTAAAAGCGACACGTTGTTGCGCCCACCAGCATTCCAATTCACAAAAGACGATTGCGTAGCGTTGAGTGTGTATACCGACTTCAGCTTCCAAGGACTGGTCGTGGTCGTGTCCTTAATCCGTTCATTTTTAGAATATTTCAGCGTATCCGTCCAGAACTCTGGCTGACAAAATGCCGCTGTGCTAACGAAAATGAAACTGAAAAAAATGATTGATTTCATGAAATAAATTTACCGAATGCAAAACTACATTTTTTCGAGCTTTGAGTCTATGCCTTCCGTCATGAATCAAACCTTTTTTCGTACATTTGACCTTCTTTAAAAAATCAGAAAAATGGCAAAAGAAGTATATATTGTTTCCGCAGTGCGCACGCCAATGGGTGCATTTCTAGGTGGACTATCAACTATTCCTGCAACACAATTGGGTGCTACGGCAATCAAGGGAGCTCTTGAGCGTGGTAATGTTCCTGCGGCATTGGTTGATGAAGTATTCATGGGGAATGTGTTACAAGCTGGTGTTGGACAAGCACCTGCACGTCAAGCTGCATTAGGTGCAGGACTTGGGAATAACGTACCTTGTACTACTGTAAATAAAGTATGTGCTTCTGGAATGAAAGCGATTATGCTTGGTGCACAAACGATTAAAGCAGGTGACAACCATATCGTTGTTGTTGGTGGAATGGAAAACATGTCGCAAGTACCTCATTACATTGATGGAAGAAACGGTGTGAAATTCGGAAACATTACACTTTTGGATGGAATCACAAAAGATGGTTTGTTGGATGTATACAGTAAAGTACCAATGGGAAATTGTGCAGAGCTTTGTGCAAAAGAACATGGCATTGCACGAGAGGAACAAGATGCATTTGCCATCACTTCATATACACGTGCAGCAGAAGCATGGAAAGCGGGTAAATTCAACAATGAAATCGTTCCAGTCGCTGTTCCACAGAGAAAAGGAGATCCGATCATGATTTCAGAAGATGAAGAATACAAGAATGTGTTCTTGGAAAAAATCCCTGGCTTACGTCCTGCGTTTGACAAAGAAGGAACAATCACAGCAGCCAATGCATCGACATTAAATGATGGTGCTTCTGCATTGATCTTGGCTTCCGCTGAGGCAGTTGAAAAGCACGGTTTAACGCCAATCGCGAAATTGGTAAGCTATGCAGATGCTGCTCAAGCACCTGAATGGTTTACAACTGCTCCGTCATTAGCAATTCCTATCGCACTTGACAAAGCTGGCTTAAAAACAAGTGATGTTGATTTCTGGGAATTGAACGAAGCCTTTGCTGTTGTTGGAATTGCCAACACTCGTATCTTAGGTCTTGACCCAGAGAAAGTTGATGTGAACGGTGGTGCCGTAGCTTTAGGTCACCCACTAGGGAACTCAGGATCACGTGTGATCGTTACACTTATCAACGTGTTGAAACAAAATAATGCGAAGATTGGTGGAGCTGGAATTTGCAACGGAGGCGGTGGTGCTTCTGCGATGATTATAGAGAATATTTAATTCATCTACCAAATAGTGAGAAGGCTCCCAATTGGGGGCCTTTTTTATTTAGTGACTTGTGTATAGATCGCCTCGTACATTGGCAGGATTTTTTCAAGCGCAAATTCGTGTGAACGTTTCAAGGCATTGTCTCTGAATGATTGATGCAATGCACCGTCCTCTAAAATTTTAAGCGCGTTAGCTGCCATAGATTCGACATCACCTACATCAGATAGGAAACCGGTCTCGCCGTCGATATTTACCTCGGGAATACCGCCTGTGTTGGATGAAATGACAGGGACACCAACAGCCATGGCTTCAAGTGCTGCAAGCCCAAAGGATTCCGTTTCAGAAGGCAATAAGAAAATATCTGCGATTTCAAGAACATGCGCGGTATCTCGAACTTTTCCTAAGAAAATGACGTCGTCCCAAATATTCAATTCACGCGCTAGACGCTCTAAATTGTTGCGCTCAGGACCATCACCAGCTAGAATTAACTTTGAAGGGATTCTGTTTCGAACGATACTAAAAATTTGAAGAACGTCCTCTACCCGTTTTACTTTTCGAAAATTGGAAATATGACACAAAATGCGTTCGTGATCTTTAGCATAACGGCGTCTTAAATTAGAGCAACCTTGGTACGGTTGATCCGCTGGAACAATAAAGTTTGGAATAACCGCTATTTCTCTTGTCGTATTGAAATGGCTGTACGTATCTCTTTTCAAGCTTTCTGAAACCGCCGTCACGGCATTTGATTCATTGATACAAAACGTAATGACCGGCTCAAAGGATGGGTCTTTACCTACCAAAGTAATATCCGTTCCGTGTAATGTTGTGACAAACGGGATTTCAATCCCTTGTGATCGAAGAATTTGTCGGGCCATGTAAGCTGCTGATGCATGAGGAATCGCATAATGTACATGGAGTACATCCAACTATTCGTATTTCACAACATCTAGCATCTTACTGGTCAAAACCGTTTCGTAAGGTTGGTATTCAAACAATGGATAATCACTCACCGATACTTCGTGGTAGAAAATATTCTCACGAAAACTCCCCAGACGAACGGGTTGTGAATAGGTGATAAAATGGATTTCATGTCCTTTGGCAGCCAATGCCTTACCCAATTCCGTCCCGACAACTCCACTCCCACCAAAGGTTGGGTACAACACAATTCCAATTTTCATACGGACATTTTTACAATTCAAAGTTAGTGAATACTACACTGTGTAAACATGAAAATTGGTCTTAAGTTCGATAGAAAGGAATAGAAAATTAATCAAAGTAACGCTGCTTCGTGCTGAAAAGTTCCCATTTCCAAACAAATAAACCCGTGAGGTAATAAATCCCCAAGAGAATAAACAAAGCGATGTAGGCATTGATTTCAAAGTTAAGCGAATCTGCTGTGATTAATACTGAGAATAAAACAAAGTAAAATAAAAACATTACACCTTGACGTTTTCGCACATAGCGCCAACTTTCTTGCGGCAACATCAAATTTAGTCGCTTGTTGGAAATTATGAAAAACAAAGGGATAGAAGCAATTCCGCTAAATACCAATGCGATAAATAGGACAAAGATTGAATTCACTAACTGATCTACTCGAATGAATTCACCTGTCATTATTTCCATGAGGGTTACGACAAGTGTAAAAATTAAACTACCAATAAACCACGTTTTGACTATTGCATCAGATTTCATTGGATTTCTTGAATTAGATTGTTATCATTCTTCATCAGATTATCCATTAAAATTAG
>JAJTDQ010000145.1 GCA_021300505.1 Cryomorphaceae bacterium | reverse complement strand
ACTAATGTATTGGTAAAAGATAAGTTTGAATATCTCTCTCATGTGGAGTGTTCGGATGGTATTGATTTACTTGGTTTGGACCCAGAGGCAGAACTTACTTTTGATAGCTGTGATCCGTTTCCAGGAATCAGTTACCAAAAATTGATTCCAGGCCAAACGTATTATGTTCAGGTAACTGCGGACAATGCAGATGACCATGGTTATTTTGAGTTCCGTGTGAATCAATTGGGTGGAAGCTCGCCAGATCTTATCGATATTCCTTGTTTGTCAAATACAGTTAACCCAGGAACGAATGCCATCAGTTCAACAGCTGGTTCTCCAGCAACTGCGAATCTCGGATTTGGATGTGCCTATGATGGAGGAAATAACTTTGGGGAAACAGAGTGCAATTTACTCTGAGAGTGCTGCTTTGTTTGGTTTTGACGCACGTTTTTCTCCAGGTATTCCAAGTGATTACAACTGTGCAAACTTAGACGATTTGTATGCCAATGATGGAGCGTTGAATGGTCTGTTCGGTGGAACAACAGTAAGTGCAATTATTGATGCACGTTGCTTGGAGCCAGGGTATAAGTATTTCGGAATGGTTGATCCTGCAAATAACTTAACACCTTTAGCTACTCAAAATATCGATACATGGTTGTACGATCCATCGGTGGTTAGTCCTACGACAAATCCTCCAGGAAATGATATCTTGTGTTTGGCTTTTGCTGATCCATTGTTCGAAATCCCTGTGACTCCGGCTGGAACAAATCCAAACTTCCAAGCAGTGGCTGGAACGAATGAGTTTGCATGTCGTGAATATTTGGCTGGTGAGCCTGCAGCTGCAGCACAACAATCAGATCGCGCGGATCAGACAGTATGGCATTATTTCGTGGCACCACCTTCAGGCTCGGTTGAAATGAATATTCGTGCTTACATTGGGCTTGATACCTTGCGCTACAATGTATACGAGTTACTCAATGGAACGGATTGTTATGGTGGATTACAACCTGCAACCTATACACAAGATGGAACACGCAATACACCGATTGTAACACCAATGTTGACTGGTTCAGCTGGTTTTGATGGTACGCAAGAGTCGGTTTGCTGTCTTGTGCCGGGTAAAATCTATGCCATTCAATTGGATGGTGGTTCACCAGGTGACGAAGGTCAGTACATCATCGAATATGTTCGTGAAGTAGCGAATGATGCAGGTGACGTGTTTGTTCAACTTTCTAACGGAAATACAATCAATGTAACTGATACGGACACCGCGTTCGTTTGCTTTGGTGATACCATCTATCCAGGTATTATGGTGAATGGCATCGGAGAAAGCACCTTGGATATTCCGTCTTGCTTGTCTTTGGGGTATGTGATTCACAATACCTCTCCAGTACCAGATCCAGTGTCAGGTTCAGGATTTGTGTTCATTGATTCTGTTCAGACTTCAAACGGAATCTTCGTGAACAATACAAATGGTTCAGGAACATTTGGAAACCCATCGTTCAACCAATTGTATTATGTATCTCCAATGGCCGATCAGCCAGGAGTGGATTGGGGAACATTCTCTTGTTCTTCAGCGGCCTTGAGTAACGGAGTTCCAGTGGTATTCCTTCAGCCTATCCAGCCGGTATCTTCTTATGATAATGCCTTGTGTACGATTACATTTACAGCCTCAGGTGGTTTGGCAACCTTCAATGGGTCTTCTTTTAGCTACTCGATTTCTAATGCTGCAGGCAATGCGGTATCCACAGGTACATTTGCGGCAGGATCGAATGTCGTTTATGAAGTGCCTTCTGCGGAGGTGTTTACAGTGTCAGTGACAGATGGCTCTTGCCCTTATAGCTTTACAGTAGATGCAACGGCTTGTGCGAATCCATGTATCATTAGCCCAATTCAAGTGTTTGTAGATACGGCGATTTGTGCTGGTGGATCCATCTTCTTGCAAGGTTCGAATCAGACAACAGCTGGTTTGTACACGGATGTGTTTACAGCAGCAAATGGTTGCGATAGCACAATCTATACAACCTTGTCCATCAACGAACCAGTGAATTTCGCTCAAACGATTACAATATGTCAAGGTGCATCATACTCCATCGGTACAAGTACTTATTCGTCAGCAGGAATTTATACTGATCCATTTGTTGCAGCGAATGGTTGTGATAGCACAGTGACAACAACCTTGTTCGTTACAGCATATTTGACATCCAATACAAGTCAGTCCATTTGTCAAGGAGATAGCTACGCATTTGGTGGAAATCTTTTGTCAACTGCTGGCACGTATGTCGATACTTTATTGTCGGTAGAAGGATGTGATTCTATTGCGACCTTGTTCTTGACGGTATTGCCTAATACTGTTGGTTCGATTACAGCTACTATCTGCGAAGGTCAATCGTATACATTCGGGTCACAAACGTTGACTACGAGTGGAGCATATACAAACACGTTGGTCAATGCCAATGGATGTGATTCAACGTTGACGTTGTACTTGTTCGTGACGAATGCTACAGAAACATACCAGCAAGCAGAAATTTGTCAAGGTGAGACCTACGACTTGTTCGGTCAGTTATTGACAACGAGTGGAATGTACATCGACACAACCTCAACGGCTGCAGGGTGTGATTCTATTGTTCGACTTGAACTATCGGTTATTGACTGTGTAGGTGACTTCGAAATCAGTAATATGGTCACACCTAACGACGATGGTCAGAACGACACATGGAAAATCAACAATTATCCATATATCGCAGGTTGTACAGTAACGATTTATAACCGTTGGGGTCAGCCAGTATATTCCACCAATGATTACCAAAATGAGTGGGCAGGAACCAAGGATGGTGAACTGTTGCCGGATGGGGTATACTTCTATTCGATCAAATGTTCGGATGAAGAGTTCACGGGAAGTATCAACTTGTTCAGATTTAAAAAATAAGCAGCGTCATGAAAAAGTTCTTTCGAAATACATTGATCGTTGCGAGTAGCTTGCTTGCAATTCAGACCATGGCGCAGCAAACGCCACAGTCTAGCGTATATAATTACAACCGCTTTGCATTAAATCCAGCTTATGCAGGAGCAGAGGGGTGCACACAGATTTTCTTTTCACACCTTAATCAATGGGGTAAAGTGGAGGGAGCGCCAGTAACAAGTTTATTGAGTGTGAATTCCCGTCTCGGTAAAAATTGGGGTGTAGGAGGAAGCATGCTCATCGACAAGGTGGGAATGCTTCAGCAGATTGCAGCATCAGGTTCTGTGTCCTACGGTATTCGCCTTGGGGAACACAACATTCGCCTTGGTCTTACTGCTGGATATTATCAGTTCCGCGTGAATCCAACAAGTGCTGTTGTTTTTGATCTTGCTGACAATATCGTCAATGGTGGTGCTCAATCGTCTTCTTCGATTAACACGGAAATCGGATTGATGTATCGTTTTAAAGGCTTAGATTTAGGGGTTTCTTCAAAACAAGTGATTCAAACATTTTCAAACTTTGGATACACCAACTTGGATGGCTACGGATTGAAGCGCCACATTATAGCCATGGCTGGATATAAGTTTCAACTCAATCAAAATTTAGCTTTACGTCCATCAGTTATGTACAAGGGGATTCCACAAATCTCACAGTTCGACTTCAATGCAGATGTGATGTACAAGGATTTCATTCAAGGAGGATTAGGATACCGCACAGGCGTTGGACTTATTGGTCGCGTTGGAATCAACATTCAAGATTTGTTCTTTATTGGCTATGCGTACGAGGCCCCAATGCGAAATATCGCTCAGTACAGTTCTGGTTCACACGAAGTCATTATTGGATTGAAATTGTGCCGTAAGAAAAATGTGATTGAGTTGGCAGATGATGTCATCAACACCAGACCGGATACTATTGTGAAAGTTGAATACAAAATCGATACACTGATTGTAGAGCGTGTGGACACTGTCTTCATGGATTCCCCTCAAAATCGTATAGTAAGTAATCAAGAAGCCAATCGCGTGTTGGATTTGGCCGCTAAGACATTGGAATTTGAAAATGACAAAGCCATCATCTTGAAGAAATCTCACGGTGATTTGGAGTCATTGACGAACATTATGTTGATGCGCACGGATCTGAAAATTCGCTTGGAAGGACATACGGATAACAACGGTACGGAGGAGTACAACATGGAGCTTTCTAAAAATCGCGTTCAAGCGGTGAAGGACTTCCTTGTTGCCAATGGTGTTGATCCATCTCGTATTGAGCTTCAATGGTTCGGAGAGTCGAAACCGATCTCTGAAAATAACACAGAGGAAGGTAAAGCACGCAATCGACGGGTGTTGATGGAATACCTTGGGGTGCAGAAATAAAGTTGTGAGTTACTAATTACGAGTTATGGGTTTGGTGGCTCCACCGCAGCGGACATGTGAGGTGCGAGAGCAGACTAGATGGCACGATTGGACTAATTAATTACGAGTTTAGTTAACTAGTCATTTGTAACAGTCCTTAGTAACTAACAACTACTTCACTCCCCAGCGCTCATACCTCACATCCTGTATTGGTCGATTTTCTTCTGTTTCACGCAGTGGCTCGCATTCCTTTAGTGTGTCTTGACATTCTTTTGGTAGCGCTTGGTAGAGGGCAGTGCCTTCTGTTTTCCAACTGATCATCTCGTCACTTACTTCTTTGATGATTTTCGCAGGATTGCCCACCACTAAACTTCGGTTGGGTATGTTCATGCCACTAGGTACAAAACACAAGGCACCGATGATACATTCCTCGCCAATGATTACATCGTCCATGATGACGGCATTCATTCCGATTAAAGAGTTCTCTCCAATGGTTCCGCCGTGTATGATGGCGCCATGACCAATGTGAGCACCTTTTTTTAAGGTAACAGTTGTTCCTGGAAACATGTGAACAGTGCAGTTCTCTTGAACATTGCATCCATCTTCAATCACAATCTGTATTCGTATACGGCCATGAGTTGTGGATTAAATTAGTGAGGAATATGCCACTTGAAGCATAGCAGCGATGTTTTACCTTGTTGACCTTCGTTGGTGATCACTAAATCACCATTTGGCATAAAGATGATGCGTTCAGGTCGAGTAAATAACTGGGCATTGAATCGAACAAAATTGATGAGTTTGCCCGATTTTTCGAATACCGCCATGGAATGGTCAACGGATGAAATAATGTAAACTTCGTCTGTCTTGGGATGCACCGCAATGCACGAAGGCATAAATTGGTTGCTCGATTCTTCTTCCTTAGACCTTTTCTTTTTCGCGAAGAGGATCCCCGTATTTTGTCCGAATGATTCGAGTTCTGAAAGATTGATTGTGAACAATGGTTCATCGTCCATCTCCATCGTTTCCAAGTCAATTGTGTAAATACCTCGCGTATTTTTAAGCTCAGCGCCGCGACTGGTACTGTTCTTTGGCGCGACCAATAAGCGGTGGTCACGCGCATCCATGCACAACACATCATTATCCCATGGGGGAAGTTCTAATTTTTTAAAGTTAACTAAAACTGAGTCTAGATTGGGAGCAACCTCAAGAAGAACAGCATCATTCCGAATGATGAAATAGGCACTGTCTACGTGTGTTAATCCTTCGAATTCCCCTTTGTATCCAAAGTCAAACTGTGCGCTGATTGAATCTCCCGTCATGGAATACACATACAAGGTTCCTTTTTGATTTTGAACGCATGCAATTTCATTCTCAGAAAAATCTGTAATGCCAGAAATTTCGCGCAATTCGAATGGAAGATTGATGGTAAGTGTGGGGTGATCGAAGTCGAACCAACCGTCTTTTTGGAAGATTTCACGCAAAAAATGATAATGGTCTATACTCGCTTGTTGAATCCGCTTCACCGTAATGAAGGAAATGGCTGCGATGACTACCGAAAAATAGACCTGTTTTTGCATGGCGCTCTATTTTGCAAATATCATACAATTTTTAAGGTTTGCTCTATGACCTGCTTTAAATTTCTGTGAATTCAATGAAATTTTCTTACTTTAAGCCCAATATCAACATCATGAGTTATTGCATCTTTTCCCATAATGAATCTGAAACGAGCCCACATCGTGAATACCACGAGAAGCACTATGGTTTTCCTGTGAAAGAGGATGACGCATTATTCGGACGTTTGATTCTTGAAATAAATCAAGCTGGATTGTCTTGGACAACCATCTTGAAAAAACAAGAGAACTTCAAAAAAGCATATTCAGATTTCAATATTGTGAAAGTCGCAGCATATGATTCCGTTGATATTGAGCGATTATTGTCCGACGCTGGGATTATTCGCAACAAATTGAAAGTGCATGCAGCAATTCACAATGCCCAAGTTTTACTTGTGATCATTAAAGAATATGGGTCGTTTGATGCTTGGTTATATGCCAATCACCCAAAATCTCGCGCTGAATGGACCAAATTGTTCAAAAAGACCTTTAAATTTGTAGGTGGAGAGATTGTCAATGAATTTTTAATGAGCATTGGATATCTTCCCGGAGCACACGATGAAGATTGTGTAGTTTATAATATGATACTTAAATACGAGCCAAAATGGTTGGAAAAATAAAGAATATCCTCGTTGTCATCGTGTTGATGATGAGTACGAACGAGGCACTTGCACAATTTGGATTGTCTGGTGGAGTAAGTGTTTTGAAAGGCTTTGGAGTACCTAAAGCTTATATCGGAATGCACCTAGGTGGTGAGATTCCTCGTGATGATCAAATTACATTGTTTGCTCGTCTGTCACTGTATGCCCCGCAACAAGAACAAAATAATGGATACACTCTTGTCACAGCAACTGACCCGACTACGACACCTTACAGTCAAACCATTTCCTATGTTCCAACATTAAATTATACGATTATCGAGGGAGGTACACGTTACTACCTTGGAAATGGATACGACAGTGGATTTGGAGCATACGGTGGAAGTACTATTATGTTAGCACTAAATACAGTTAAACGTAAATACGGCGATTATGACCAAGCCAAGTACGAATTGCCAATGGGTGAATTGTCTAAAGGGACCATCTTTAACCTAGGTTTTGGTTTAGGTGGTGGTGTTAAAAATACCTTTGCAGGCATTGGCACAGTATATTTTGATATGAATCTAGCTTACATGGTGCTTTCAACGGCAAGCAATACTACAGCACAAAGTACGAATCTCTATTCTCAATTACTTTTTAGTTTTTGCCTAGGATTCCGAAAAGAATTCTACTAGAAAGGCCACCACGATTTCTTTTGTGGGATTTGCCTAAGGTCTTGAATGACATCATCTAAACGTTGGTATCTATTGCAGTTTGCTTCAATTAGCAAGGCATCAACTTCGTTTGGAATCATTCGGTTGGGCGCCGTTTTGAATTGGTTCTTATAACACATCTTTTGCAAAATAGGATATAGTCCTTTGGGAAGATTTGAATGTTCAGGAAGGGGATAGGTGAGTTGCAAATTCGTGAAAATACTCGGATTAGGATGGATTAACGGTAACTGCCCAACAAAGAGTTTCCAAATGCTTATTCCTAAAGCAAATAAGTCTGATGTGTGATCGACACAATTCAATCGATTCAACAGCAATTCCGGTGAAGCAAAGCCCAGCGGGAAGAGCAATTTAAATCGATTCTCTTCATTTTTCCGAATAGCTAGTCCGAAGTCAATGAGTTGCACTTCTATGTGATCATTGCTTTTGTGAATGAGTATGTTTGACGGCTTGATATCGCAATGAACGATTCCATTTTCTTTCAACGCATTGAAAATTGGCTCAAGCGCATTTAAAATTCTGATTAATTCATGGATTTGCTGTTTTTTCGGGATGGATTTCCAATGTTCATCCAATGGTATTCCTGTTACATATTCTTTGATTAGTGCGAATTCAGTGTCGGTTTGAATTTGATCAACAATACGTGGCAAACCGACGAGTTCAAAGGTGAATGAAGCTTCACGTCGCACACGATCGATTAAATGTGTTTCTGTAGCATCGAGTTGAACATGTTTCATTACGAGCTGCTTGCCATCAGTTCGTCGCTCAACCAAATAGACCTTACCGAACTTTCTTCTGGATTGATTTCCAAGCGCGTTCACAATTTGGTATTGATCTGAAGATTCCATCTCTGACAAAGATGTGAAAAATTCGTGCGAGATTGAATGCACGAATCAGATAAATCAAAATAGCTTGTGAAATATCAAATGTTTCGTCAAAAGCATATTTTGTTCGATGAAAAGTGTTATTTATTCGAAAAAAGTGTATTTTCGTTTTTGAGATTGCGTCCGTATGACATGCGATAAAAAGAGAAATCCTCTGTTTTTTACCGGCATTCAATTGCGCTAAACCAATTTCGAAAGGCCCAAATGAAAACGTTAGTCATAGATGCATCTCCACAAACGCCTAAAATCCATTTCGATGCGATTTCGGGAGTGATGGAAATACGTGGCAGATCTATTCCAGATCAGGCGGATGAATTTTGGCTGCCGATTCTTAACTGGTTTGAAGGATATCTGCTCGATCCATTGGCAAACACAGTTGTGAAAATTGATCTCGAGTATTTCAATATCTCATCTTCAAAACGCATTCTCTTTTTACTCTATAAACTCAATGAATTGTCTGAGGCAGGCAAGGAGGTACATGTGGAATGGTATTATCGCCAATCGGATGAAGACATGTATGAAGTAGGACAGGACTATGCATACATGGTAAGGGTTCCTTTTATTTTCAAAGAATACATCGATCCAGATATTGCAATTGCGATTTAAGATCTTCTTTCTACTCAGTTGGACTTTTTTTGCCAGCATCAATCGAAAATAGTATTTTTGTTCCTATGCGCTTAATCAAAGAAGTACCGCACGAACGATATCGAATTTCCATCATGAATTACAATGCAAAGTACATTGTGAAAATTGAGTTGGGACAATTCGAACAGCTCTTTAAAATTGGAGAATTGGATGTAAATACACTCGAAGAGGTCGAAGCCATGATTACTCCTGATTTGCTGTCCAATTGCTTGAAAAGATTTATCGAAATGCGCTCGGATTGGGAAAGTGCCTTTCAAAAAAAGAACGGATAATGAATACGATGAAAAAAGGAATGCTGATGTTGGGTGCCATGTTCTTGCTTGTTGCTTGTGGACAAAAAGAAGTGAAAAAGGAAAATACAGTTCCTAAAGTGGAGGTACGTGATATGAAAGGCCTCAAAATCGCTTACTACAATAGCGATAGCTTGAAAACACTTTTCACGTACTATAAAGAACAAGATGCGATCGTGACGAAAAAACAAAAAGCTTTTCAAAGTGAAGTAGATCGTCGTACCAAAGAATTTCAAAACTATGTATACCGTAATGAGGAGCGCTTGCGTTCTGGCTTGCTTTCGGAAAATGAAACCGTTCAAATTCAGCAGAAAGTACAGCAAATGGAATCTGAGTTGATGCAATACCAGCAAACGCAGGGTGCAAAGTTGGAGAAAGAAACGATGGAGAAATTGGAAGTGATTTCAAAAAAAATTGAAACTTTCGGAAAGAAAT
>JAJTDQ010000144.1 GCA_021300505.1 Cryomorphaceae bacterium | reverse complement strand
AAAAGGCCCTCGAGGTCATTTAAAAAATAGGCAGCTTCTTCCTTATCAGGTAAGATAAAAAGATGATGACCCGGAATTTGTTCAGATAAGGCTGACGCGCATAATCCTCGGGCAGAACCAACAAGTCCTTTCCAATGGATATGAGCACCTGCAAATTGAAGGGCATTGGCCGTGGTGTCAATCTGCGGGAGGGTAGTAAACGCTTTTTTAAGTTCGCGGATCTCCATTACTTGAGTAGACTCATGGCTTTCTCTACCATTTGTTTCGAACCGATGTAAAATGGAACACGTTCATGCAGGCGTGTAGGCTTCAAGTCCATGATGCGTCTTCTACCCGTGCTTGCAATTCCACCTGCTTGTTCAGCGATAAATGCCAAGGGATTACATTCATACAAGAGGCGCAATTTCCCTTCAGGTGATGTTGTTGTATCAGGATAAATATAGATTCCGCCTTTGATCATGTTGCGGTGAAAATCGGCCACCAAGGAACCGATATAACGTCCAGAATAGGGCGCGCCCTTGTCATTCTCAAAACTCTGACAGTAGGCCACATAGTCGCGCAATCCTTGTTCACAGATATTGATGTTTCCTTCATTCATGGCATAAAGACGACCTGTTTCAGGCATCCTCATGTCAGGATGGGAGAGGCAAAATTCACCGATAGAAGGATCAAGTGTGAAGCCATTCACGCCACGACCTGTGGTGTACACAAGCATAGTGGAAGAGCCGTACAATACATACCCTGCGGCGACTTGTTCCGAACCTGGTTGAAGCATATCGTCAATGGTCGCCTCAGTTCCTACAGCGGTAATCCGGCGATATATGGAGAAAATGGTTCCGATGGATACATTCACATCGATGTTGGATGAACCATCTAAAGGATCAAACAACACAACATATTTTCCGTTTTTTGCGGATTCAGAGGAAAATGCGACAAAATCATCATTCTCTTCAGAAGCAATTCCACATACTTCACCTCCATATTCAAAGGCTTTAATGAACTGCTCATCGGCCACGACGTCCAGTTTTTGTTGTTCTTCACCTTGTACGTTGGTGTTGCCATGTGCCCCAAGAATGTGGTCCACAAGTCCAGCTTTACGCACGTCTCGACTGACGATTTTTGATGCCACAGCGATGTCGTTCAAGATGCGTGAAAGCTCTCCTGTTGCGAATGGAAAGTCAGCCTGACGATCCATGATGAACTCATTGAGGGTAACAACTTTTGACATGGGATAGAATTTAGGTGCGAATATCGGCATTTCGCGCAAAATAGAGGACAACCGAAAGCGATGATTTGCCTACATAAATGGAAATGCAAGGACGAGATAGCGGAGGAATTTTCCGAGAATCACAAGGAATGCAACGCGCCAGAATGACGCACGAAAGAACCCAAGTGCCACTGTCATGGGATCGCCGATAAATGGCATCCAAGAAAAGAAGGCCAACCAGTAGCCGTATTTTTGAACCCGCCCTTCGAAAGATTGAATTTTCTCTTCACTGATTCCTACGCGTTTAAGCCATTTTGGATTTCCGAGAAGTCCCAAGAAATAATTGGTAAGTCCTCCGAGAGAATTGCCGATTGTGGCAATGAGAATGCAGGTCCAAGGATCGAAATCTTGACTGAGCATCAAGAGAATCAAGGCCTCCGAATTCATAGGAAGAATCGTCGCTGAGAGAAATCCCGCGAGGAAGAGTCCGCCATATCCGATGCTTATGAAATCCATTCTTTCCCGAACAAGTGTCTGTAAAAAAGAACAGGCCGACTTTCGCCGACCTGTCTCTTCCCAAAGATGTGGGTATTATTTTTTCACAAACTTCTTTGTGACAACTGATTCGCCTGAACGAACAGTTACGTAGTAAACACCGTTTGCAAAGTTTGTTGCATCGAATGCAAACTGATTGCTACCTGCTGCTTGGTTGTTGTTCACTTGTGTGAAAATTACTTTTCCAGAAAGGTCAGTAATCGTCATGTGAATATCAGAAGCATTTGCCAATGTGTAGTTGATTGTAGTTATTCCAGAGGTTGGGTTCGGGAACACATTACTCATTGCGATGTCTGAAGTGTTTTCAGTGATTGCAGCATCTTGGTTCATATTCAAACGTACCATCACCGCATTTGGAGATGAAAGGAAGAAAGACTCTCCTGTTGCTGTAAATCCTTGAACGATCCCTTCAGCTACTGGTTGAGCTGTTCTGAAACGCACATCTGCTGTTGCTCCACCATTGTGGCAAGCTACTACCAACAATACATCACCTGCGGCTACATCGATAACATCTTCTAAAGGAAGTTTTACAGAAGTACCATTTTGCTGCGTTGTGATGGCGTTGTATGGTGTTGTTGTCAAATAGTTGAATGTCCCACCTGCAGCATCAAACAAATATACTTCTCCGAAAATCTCTTGACCAACATTCGTTGCTGTTGTTGTCAATGTGATGTACATAGAATCCAAACGGTCAGCAGCCATCACTTCCATTACGTTACCAATCTTCAACGGTTGGTTAGGTTGATCTGCAAGGTTTGAGATAGATCCTGCAGCAACACCATTGTCAACGGAATAAATAGAATTTGTGATTTTGATGGCATCGGTCTTCACGTTATCTGTTGGCGTAGCATCCGATTGCGTTTGAGAGAATGTGTATGTCAAAGCATAGTTTACTGGCGAAGAAACCGCTGGTGTCCAAGTGGCTGTAATCAAAGAATCTACAGCACCTGACGCCAAAGTCACTGGTGTAGAAGAAACGGATCCTCCTGCGTTGTCTGCGCTTACCGTAAGTGTAACTCCTGTTTGAGAAGTACCACCATCGTTGCGTGTTTCACCTGAGAACGTGATTGCCGTTTGCTGACTTACTGGAATGAAGTAGTAAGGGATTTGCTCGTTCCCTGAAACCATGATACGTGACAATGCTGTCAAATCGTTGTCGTTTGCTTGAATCAAATTCACGTCATCAATTTGCCAGTGGTAGTGCGAAGTACCTCCTGTTCCGTCGAAAGTAAAACGGAATTTGAAGTTGCTCAAGTTGGTTGCTGTCGCAAGATATGCAGACAAGTTGATTTTCGCTTTTGTTGTAGGTGACGTTGCGTTCACAACAGTTCCTTCAGCGCGAACGTCGAACTCCGTAATTGTCGCAAAGTTGTCTGTAGAAACTTCCAATTTAGGGTAGAACGTACCTGAACAGCAAGATCTGTATCGGTGCTCGAAAGATAGGATCACGTTTGTTTGACCGGTAAGGTCGACAACTGGTGACACAAGGCTACCAATCATGTCAGAGTAAGGACCAGCTCCCGGGTTGGCAACATCCGCATCAAAGATCATGAAACCATTGGCAACTGTTGTTGAACCAATTTTCTCATTTGTGGGGTTTGAATACTGTCCGTTTGGACCATCTGAATCTGCCAACCATACCGAAGCATTGGTTCCAGCAGTTGTCCATGCGCCGATTCCTCCAGCGAATGTTTCAGAGAACAACACATCTCCAGGCGCTTTTTCAAACGACATTGGTGCGAGGTCTGTAATTTTTTCGCCAAGTGCAGGCTCAACGAATGCGTTTTTCTTTTGGCTGTTGTTTGTCGAAGTTGCTTGACCAAACGCAACAGCTCCAAAAGAAACTGCTGAAATCAACAGGTATACTTTTTTCATAGTCAGTTTTTTAATGTATCAAGGCAAATATAAGGAATTATGAGTTGGATTGCTGCGCAAATTTAGAATTTGGTGCTGCACAATTCGTAAATGCAACTTCGAGTGATCGTCTATTTCATCCTTCGAAACTCAAAGAACGAAGAATGTGTCTTGATGTTTATTGAATTTGATCCCTGTGTGAATTTGAAATTTGATTGCTTCGCAAATTTAAGGCTTGCAACTTCGCTTACGCTCCCGCACTTCACTTGTCCTCAACGGCGGAGCCACCAAAGAACTCCAACTCGTAACTCATGACTCAGTACTCGTAATTACTAATTAATCTACCCCTTTTTCAAAAAGCGCCATTTGCTCCGAAGCACCGTCCCGCGGTAATCGTCCAGTTTTTCAGTAACGCCAGCATTGGATAATTTTTGCAGTAACTTGAAAGTTCCTTTGCCGGATTTGTAATCCATTTCATCTTCGAAGATGGGTATGATTCCTAAGAAATGAACTGTTTTATCACCAACCTTAATTGGTGTTAATTCTTCATCCAGATAGATGGGGTCCGTGAGAAAGAAGTGATTTTGCTGCATTGTCGCAGACAGCCGCTCGTGCGTTGACCCACATGGCATCGTGTGGCCTGGTCCGAACCACGATTGCTTGTCAACAACATACTTCGCCAAGCGCTTGATCCACGGAAAAACCCAATTCATCTGAGGGTTGTCGGTGTCTTCCCATTCCCAGTAAGACGGCAGACAAAAATAGATTTCATTGAAATTGCGGTCGTCCAAACGCTCAGGAACAGGCATCTTATAGTCCGACAAACCGTTGGTCATCAAGACCGTGACTGGACTTGCCAACTCGAGATCGAGCAGTAAGAGCGGAATTTCACCTTCTACAGACGGCAAAGCTTGAACGCGGTGTTCGCCGAAGCGCGCCGCCAAGGCCTGATGAAGCGCTGTTATTTCTTTTTCGACCATTCTTCGATGGCAGTTTTATTGACATTAACAAAGTTCGCATCACCGTCTTTTTCCGCCAATTCCATTGAAACTTTTGCAGTCGCAATGGCCCCTTTGTAATCGCCCAATTCCGCTTGAATTTGGGATTTCAAACGCAAGTACCAGTAAGCTTCAGGACGCATTTCAGCTGCTTTTGTTACCCAAAT
>JAJTDQ010000023.1 GCA_021300505.1 Cryomorphaceae bacterium | reverse complement strand
CAGCAGGAGTTGTCGCCATGGGAATGGAGAAAATTACCTTCTTCTGGTTTTTAAAAAATATCACTTTACTTGCAGTACTTGGTTACTTAGCAGGAATCGGTGCGTTCTTATTAATGGCTTAAAATTTTCACTTTAAACATTTTACTCATGTTTCACTTTTTGAATATCCCTTTACAGATTGATACCCAAGGAAACGCAGCAAAAGCAGCAGACTCTGTTTCAAAAGATGTACCTCTATGGGAGATCATTGATCAATCAAATGCAGGAATTGGATGGTTGATAAACCTCATACTTCTCATCATGTTCGGCTACACTATTTTTGTGTTTGTTGAGCGTTACCTAGCTTTGAGCAAAGCATCGAAAGGTGAAGCAAACTTTATTGATCGCGTAAAAGACAAACTTGCTGAAGGGAAAGTCAATGAAGCAAAGGACATGTGTAAAAATTCAACAAGTCCTATCGCACGAATGTTGCTAAAGGGTATTGAGCGTATTGGTAGCGGTGCAAAAAATGAGAGTATCGCAGCAACGATTGAAAACACCGGGAAATTTGAAATCCTTCGTTTGGAGCAACGCTTGAACTTTCTTGCTACTGCCTCGGGAGCTGCACCAATGATTGGATTCCTTGGAACAGTTGTCGGTATGGTTGTGGTATTCATCGACCTTCAAAATGCAACATCACTTGAATTGAAAATCATCGCTCCAGGAATCATGACAGCCATGATTACTACTGTTGAGGGACTCATCGTTGGTATTATTGCCTTCATGGGGTATAACTTCTTGATTGGAAAAATTGGGAAAGTGGTTTACCAAATGGAAAATGCGGCCCTTGAATTCATGGATGTATTGAATCAACCACAGAAATAAAGAACAAAATGGATTTTAGTTCAAGAAATAAAGTAAAGGTAGAAGGTGGCATGGCATCCATGACCGACCTTGTCTTCCTGTTGCTGATTTTCTTCATCATCATGAGCTTGATGTCGAACAATCAAACCCCTATTGATCTTCCACAGGCCAAAGAAGAATTGCCTGCTTCTACTGACCCTGTTCCTGCCACTGTTATTGTAACGGAGAATAATGAATACGTTGTTATGCCTGGCGGGGACATGAAAAAGCCGATGACATTTGACGAAATCAAAGAATTGGCAGCGCAAGCTGTTCAAGAATCTGGTGAAGCTAAGCTAAAAATCGCTGGTCACAAAGACGCAAGTTATGAAGCTGTTTTTCAAGTCCTAGCCCTTGCACAAGCGAATGCTTGGGACCCAGTTTTGTCTTACGATAAATAAGAAAACTATGAGCACTGTTTCGATTCCTCCTGTAGTATTGCCTAAGCACAGAAATGCTGGTATTGGGGTTGCCGTGGGCTGTGTTCTCTTGGCGCTTCTTATCCTGTTCATTTTCACTTTTGAGATGGCCGACCCACCGCCGCGTGAAATACCGATGAAAACTTCAACGTCATTGACTGAATTGGAGATCAAAGACCTGAAAATTGAAACAGGCGGAGCTGGAGGAGGAACACCCTCTAATGACCCGATTCACGAGCCGACGCCGCAAACGGAAAAGATTCTTACAAAGAAAAAGAACGATAAATCGACATCCAACACAGGCGAATCGAACAAAACAAACGCGAACAACCATACGAATACATCTACGACAACAGCAGAATCTGATGATCCTTTCGCTGAAGGTGGTGAGGATGGTGGACAAGGTGGTGGCCGCGGAGGAAAGATTGGGAAAGACAATGGGAAATACGAAGGAAAAGGGAACAGCGATCCTGCAAAAAGAATTCGCTTGAACGACCCCAACGTGGAAAACATTGAGGTACCAAGGTTTACCCGAGTAAATCTTCAGATGACTATTGACGAGGATGGTAAGATTCTCAGCGCTCGATCAACATCAAAAACGACAACAACCGATCAGCGAATTATCAATCGTGTCATTAGCGAAGTAAAGAAACAGGTACGCTTTAATAAAGACCCAGACACATCTCCGGTAACCGTTTATTTAACTGTTGAGATTCCACCTAAATAAAGTGTATTCGAACGCTTTACAATGGCTTTTTAGTCAATTCCCATCCTATCAAAACATTGGAGCAAGTGCTTACAAACCAGATTTAGGGAATATACGTCTGCTTTGTGCCTTTTTCGACAATCCTCAGGATGAACTTAGACTTATTCATGTCGCCGGAACCAATGGCAAAGGCTCCGTAAGTAGCATGCTCGCCTCCATTCTGACCGAATCTGGAGAAAAAACAGGACTTTTCACTTCACCTCATATCCATGATTTCCGCGAACGCATTCGGATCAATGGTGAAATGATCTTATTTCTTTCTGTAATCACCTCCGCACCTCTTCGTTGGACTTTGAACCATCCTTCTTTGAAATTACCTGCTGCATGGCTTTGGTGCATTTTAAACGCAACAATTGCAGTGTAGCGGTCATTGAAACCGGTTTAGGCGGACGATTGGATGCAACGAATATCATTACCCCAATCCTTAGTGTCATTACCAATATTAGTCTAGAACATACGCAATTCCTTGGCAATGATATAGCCTCCATCGCAGGAGAAAAGGCAGGCATCATCAAGCCACACGTTCCAGTTGTGATTGGAAGATCATCGATTGAGACACATGAAGTTTTTAAAAACAAGGCAATAAAAGAAAGTGCAGAAATTATTTTCTGTGATGACCTACCCCTACCCGATGCGTCCTCATTGCCCCTTTTAGGTCACCACCAGCAAGAAAATGCACGAACGGTTTATGCTGCGGTGAATGTGATCAATAAACAGGGATTTCACCTTACAGACACTCACATTCGCCAAGGACTGATAAACGTAAAAGTGAACACAGGCATTTTTGGTCGAATGGAAGTCATACAGAATAGTCCATTGATAATTCTAGACGTTTCTCACAACGAAGAAGGAATTCGTTCCACTTTGAATTTCATTCAATCAAAAAATAAAGGGCAGCTCTACTTGATCTACGGCAGCAGTGCCGATAAAGATATTCAATCCATTCTGCCACTCTTTCCATCCAGTGCGCATCTTTCTTTATGCACTTTCAGTAATTCTCGGAGTCTTACAAACGAACAGATAAAGGAAATTGCAACTGGTTTAACTCCTGTACCAAAATGTTTCACCAATATCTTTCAAGCTTTGGACGAGACAAAGAAACTAGCCAACACAGAAGACACCATTTTGGTTTTTGGCAGTTTCTTCTTGATTAGTGATTATTATCATGTAGGAAAAGAATAGTATTTCCCTCACGTTAGTAGAAATTCTTCATTCAAATGAACTCTTAAAAAATTCAGCAAGACAGAAGAATAATTACTTTTTTTTACCAATTCATTGCAAATTTCAAAAAGCTCATTATATTTGCACTCGCGTTTGAAACGACAGACGTTTTTTTTCGGGAGATTAGCTCAGCTGGTTCAGAGCACCTGCCTTACAAGCAGGGGGTCGGGGGTTCGAACCCCTCATCTCCCACACAAATTTAGGAAGCAATAGCTTCCTTTTTTTTGCATAAAACTTTGGTTATCCTTTCGAAGGGATCAAGACCAAAACTTGGGGACTAGGGATGATAATCAAAAGAAAATCACTATGCCCATTTTATGGAAATAACCCAAATTACACATCCAACATGCACTACCTTGTCGGAATTACGTAAATTCATACACTAAAATTTTACCATGCGCTATTTACTGCTGCTTTCTTTGCTGTTTACTTCCGTTGTTTACGGACAAAAACGTTTGATTCGTCAAACTTCAACCGAAATCATTACTACGGCCTACGCCCTTCAAGAGAAATCTGAATATGAAAAAGCCATTGAGGAATATTCTAAAGTGAGTGTAAACGACACCAACTATGCCATTGCCCGCTACGAAATGGGAACGTGCTATCTAGAATTGGAACAATTTGACAACGCAAAAAAAGAGTTACGCGCATTGATCGATGAAGAAATTCGCTTCGATTTTGAGCAAGATGTGTATTCAAACCTTGGCCTTGCCTACAAGCGCGGAGGTGATACCGTGAAAGCATTGGAGATTTATACTGAAGGAATTTCTAAATTCCCCATGGATTTCCGCCTCTATTACAATCGAGGTTTGACTCATGAAGCTTACCGCAACTATCAACAGGCCTTGGAAGACTTCAAAGCTTGTGTGCAACGCAACGTATATTTCGCTCCAGGACATTTACGCCTTGGTATTATGGCAGCCAATGAAGAACATTATGCTGAAGCAACCATGTCATTGATTACCTATTTCGTCCTAGACCCAACAAGTGAACGCGCAGGAAGTGTCTTGAATTTTATCGATGAAATTGCTGACGGAACATTCAACGCGGAGCCAAAAGGAATTAAGTTCTCCGAAACAAACCCTTTTGAAGCCATCAACTTGCTCTTCAAAAACCAAGTCGCATTGGACAAAAAATACAAAGTGAAATTGACCGTACCGACATCTTATGCCAAACAGTTGCATTTCGTGGTGAGCAATTCAACGTACAATTCAGATGATCAAGATTTCTGGAATCAAATCTACTTGCCTGTTTACCAACAAGTAGTGAAAGAAAATAAACTCGATTATTTAATACTATTGAGTCTACTTTCCAGTGAATCTGAAAGCGTTCAAAAGAAGATCAAGGCGAAGATCAACCCAATAAAAGAGTTCATCGATTGGTACAGACCAGTATACAATGCTGCTATTTCTAACCAATATTTCATGTATGAAGGGAAAGTAGCCAAAATGTACATGGTGTATGAAGACTCAAGATTGAGCCATTATGGTCCTTTGGATAGTGAAGAACAACCGAACGGAAACTATTACTATTACCATGACAATGGCGCATTAATGTTGAAGGCGCGTTTCAATCATGGGAAGCCGGTTGGTACTTTTGAGTTTTTCAATTCAACAAACGATAAAATTTACAAGAAGTTAAGCTTCATGGATGAGGAAGGTGCTCGTCGTGTTGAGGAGTTGTTCTACTATTCTGGTGAACGAATGGAACGTTCAACAACCCTTGACGAAACATTGATCGATACACTTGTGATGTATTACCGCGATGGGTCATTGAAAGAAACCATTGCAGTGAAAGATGGTAAACGTCATGGACAAGACATCGCCTACTATCCAAACGGGAAAATTCGCTTCGTAGGCAACTACTCACTTGGAAAAGCCAATGGTGAGTTCAAAAACTACCACAGAAACGGAAAGATTGAATCGGAGTACACGTATGTGAATGACATTCAACAAGGAAAAAGAATCAATTACTATGCGGACGGAACTATTCAAGCAAGCTACATAGTGAAAGATGATAACTACGATGGACCCTACGAAGAATTCTACCCGAACGGAAAACTTAGCGAGAAAGGAACGTACAAAAAAGGTGTTTCTATCGGTGAGCTCAACTACTATTACACAAATGGAACGGTTGAAAACAGCGTTACCTTAGACGAAAGTGGTCGTGAAAATGGAAAAGGAACCTTGTATGACATCGACGGTAAAAAATACCATGAAACAGAATTCGTTTCTGGAGAGATCAAGGAAATTCGTTTCTACGACAAAAAAGGAACCATGACTGTTCTAGCAGAGCGTAAGGGTAAAAAGTTGAATTATCAAATGAATTATCCCGATGGAAAGGTGAACATCACTGGTAAATATGAGGGCAATAAGAAAGAAGGTCTTTGGAAATACTATGATGAATACGGAAATCTGAGTAAAACCGAAAAGTACGTTGATGGTGTTATTTCTGATACGTTGTTTACCTACTATGCTAATGGGAAATTACACAAGCACATCGAGTTTGCTGATGGAATGAAGAATGGCGTGTACATGGAGTATTCCGTATTTGGTGACCTGATCGAAGAAGGGTTTTACCTAAATGATGACTTGGACCGCGAATGGTATGAGTATTACACGGATGGAACGACTGAAAATGAATATTACTACTTAGATGGTGACCTCCATGGGATTCAACGCACGTATTACATCACTGGGAAAATTGAAAATGTTCAAGAATACGACAATGGTCTTGAAATCCTTCATATCTACAAGGACACCAATGGCGTTGTGAAAGACCGTTTAGGTGAATACCACGGAGAAGTCAGCTTAAAAGATCCATCAAACAGCTATGTAAACTACACCTCAACATTCATGAATGGAGACAACAATGGTGTAATGACTGTTTACGGACCAAATGGAATGATCTTGACACGTGGTTCTTACGAAAATGGTGTACGTACTGGACCTTGGAAATGGTATTATCCAAATGGTAAACTTTCGGAAGAAGCGACCTATGTGAATGGCGAATTGGAAGGTTTAGACACAGAATACCATACCAATGGGAAGCTGAAATACACAAGCACCTTCTCTGATGGAACGCAACAAGGAGAATTTAAACTCTACCATGAAAATGGGAAAGTGAAATTGGAGGGTACACTATTGGATGGAAGTCGCCATGGTAAAGCAACATCGTACACGCCAGATGGAAGTGTAATGCTGATCCGTATCTACAACCAGGGAGTGATTCAAAGCTATTCCTACTTAGGCACAGATGGAAAACCTGTGGAGTTCATCCCATTCACGAAAGAGGCGGATACGATGGTAACCTACCATAAAAACAGGAAGCCAGCATTGCGTTGCAAACGCGTAAATGGAATGTTGGAAGGACCTTACGTTAGTTACTATGAAAATGGGCAGGTGTTTGAAAATGAAAATTTCAAGTACGACGAGAACCACGGTAAATCCATCAACTACTATGCTGATGGGAAAATCATGTCCGATGTAATGTACGATAAAGGTGAAAAAGTTGGTATCGAAAAACTTTATTATCCGAATGGGAAGATACATTCTGAGCAGCAGTTCGTATTAGGAGTGGCGCATGGAAATTACAAGGAATATAGCGCTGAAGGAAAATTAGTATTAACGATTCAGTATTATGATGGTGAAATTATTTCGGTCACTAAAAATTAATTCATTCAATACAATGGTGCTTGTCCTAGGATGGGCACCTTTTGTTTTTTCTCAGGATAAAGCAACTTTAGACAATTACCGGGCTAAATACCCTAGTGAACAGGTCATCCTTCTAAAAGATTCGAAGCATGTAAAGTTTGAATTGGTGAAAGGTGAGCTACTTGTGATCGAGCAAATTCATGAAGAATACCTTGTGTTGGATCAAAATGGTGCACAATTTTTAGCAGAAGAATCAATTGGTCATTCCAGCTTTGAAGAACTGAAAATCAATGAGGCCTATGTTATGGTTCCAACTGAAAAGGGAACAAAGAAAGTTGAAGTGACAAACATCTCCACGCGCGATGGCGAGACTGACCCCGGTATTTTTCATGATGACAACAAAGAAACAACTCTCCTCTACCCTCGCCTAGAGCCTGGGGCCTTGAGGGTTTTGGATTACACCATGGTGACAAAGGAAGTTCGCTTCCCTTTCGCCTTTTATTTCGCTTCATTTTGTCCCATAGAGGAATCGATTTTCCGCATGGAGGGAGATACTTCCATTCATACGAACCTTCACACTTATTTCACCGAAAAGATAGGTGTGAAAAAGGAAGAGTTTCTGAAGAAGAATATCCTTACAACAACGTATACCGTGCAGAATCCTCCAGTAATGAAATTCGAAGATGGGGCGCCGCACATCAGTTACTTCACACCGCATTTGATTGGTCAAATTTCCTATTACACTTCTAAGAATGGTCGTATTGACGTTGTTGGCGATTTGGATGATTTGTACAAGTGGTATTATAAAAACATTCAGGAGGTCATCAATGAAGAACCTTCTGAAGAAATTCGTAGCATGGCGGATTCGCTCACGCGCGATATCACCAGTGAACCAGAGAAGGTTAAGGCGATTTATTATTGGATACAAAACAACATCAAATACATCGCCTTTGAAGAAGGTGTAAATGGTTTCATCCCTCGTCAGCCTTCAGCAATCATCAAGAAGCGCTATGGCGATTGTAAGGACATGGCTGCATTGATTTACAGTATGCTAAAGTCTGTTGGGATTAAAAGTTATTTAACCTGGTTGGGATCTCGGGATTTGCCGTACAAATACACAGAGTACGCCTCCTCTTTTTGTGACAATCATATGATTACCACCTATAAACACGAAGGGAAGCCCTATTTTCTTGATGCGACGAATAACTTTTTACCCATGGGAGAAGTAGCCTCATTTACGATGGGGAAAGAAGTTTTCCTGAGTATTGATGAGCAAACATACGAAGTGCTTCAAATGGAAGTACCTCCAGCATCAGCGACACCATTGATCGACACAACTTTTATACGTATCGACGGTCGAAAATTAATCGGTGAGGCCCACACGATGTTTGATGGCTATTATCAACAATGGCTTCAGCCAGCCATCATGTCATACAAAGATGAACCTGCAAAAGCGATTGAATCATTTACTGAAAAGGGAAACAATTCGTACAAAGTGACCAAAGGAAGTATTTCGAACACTTCTGATCGCGATAAACCTTGTGTTCTGAATTACGAGTTCACTGTGGATAATTATGCGACCGCGTTAGACAATGAAATTTACCTGAATATGGTGCTCGAAAAAGCCATTTCTGCAGGCGAAATGAAAAAAAACAGAGTTACACCTTATGAATTTGAACAAAAATCATCCGACCATTACACGGTAGTGCTCCAAATTCCGGATGGTTATGCTGTAACGTCTCTCCCCAAAGATAAATCGTATGTATCTGATGTAGTAGACTTTTCCATTAAATACCGCGTGGAAGGTAAAAAGGTATACATGGATCTCGTGCTCGACATTAAAACAATCATGCTTGAACCAAGGGATTTTGCCGCTTGGAATGACTATTTTAACACATCAAAGAGCGCCATGTTGCAATCGCTCGTACTCACAAAAAAATAAGACTATGAAATTTTTTGCGCTACTTCTTTTCCTCCTTCCACTTCTTGTTCAAGCGCAAGACGCTGAATCAACCCCCTATTACAAAGCCTACGACTGGACGAAAGAACCTCGAACTTTTGAAATCACTGAAGAGGAGAAGAAAAAGGATGAAATCATCGTTTTCGAGAAGAAAAGTGTTGAATTCATCAACATTGGAGATGATTTGAAGAAATATGTCCTTTTGCATCGCATCACTCGCCTCAATACTGACTTAGCGATTGAAAACAACAATACCTATTACCTGTCGAGCGATGAAGATCAGCAGATCAACAAACTGAAGGCACGTGTCATCAAGCCTAATGGCGAAATGATTCAAGTTTCTCAGTCAGACATCAAAGAGGCCAAGGATGAAGATGGCAACGTCGAGTACAAGTATTTTGCTTTTGAAGGATTGGAAATCGGCAGCTACATTGAATACCTTCAATATGGTGAAGAATATCCTGAATTAACAGGTTCACGCATGTATATTCAAAGTGAAAGTGATAAGAAGTCTGTAGAAGCCGATATCATCTATCCCTCTTACCTGGAATTTCAGATTTATCCGGTAAATGGTCTACCTAAGTTTGAATTGGACGATAGTGATTCACTTAAAACACGCATGCATCTTACGATCAAGGATATGCCAGGACTTGAAGAAGAAGATTGGTCCGCATACGCAGCAAACATTCAGAAATGCTACTTCAAACTAAGCAAAAATTTAGCAAGTGGAAAAGGTAATTTCTATACCTATACGGAAGTTGCAAAGCAGATTCATGAGAACATGTTCGCACCACTGACAAAAAAAGAAAAGAAATTGGTCAATGCCTTTATCGAAAAAAACACAAAAGGCGCAACAACAACATTGGAAAAAGTAAGAGCATTGGAAAATGCCATGAAACAGAACATTCCAACGGTTGAAATGAACTTCGAGAATGATGACAACATTGAATTTATTCTCACCAAGAAAATCACAAACGAAGATGGAATTTGTAAGTTGATGTTGAATTGCTTGCGTGAAATGGGAATTGCGAGTGAGTTGGTCATTACTACAGACCGCACAGAAGAGCCATTCCTCGAGGAATTCCAAGGCTACAATTTCTTACAAGAGTACCTTATTTATGTGAAAGACGTGGATTCATATTTCTCCGCAAGTATGTATTCGCGAATTGGATATCCACCGTATGAATTTACCTACAATAAGGGTATCTTCATTAGTGAGGTTGTGGTAAATGGATTTGCTGCAAGTGTGGCAAAAGTCAAGTATATTAAAGGGACTGACTATAGTGCATCAATCGATCAGATTGACACCGAGGTTAAATTCAACGATGACAACAATGGATGTAAAGTTGAGTTTACCCGTTCATCGACGGGGTATAAAGCGCTTTATTACCAATCCATTATTGATCTTTTGGATGAAGAACAAAAGAAGGAAATGAAGGAAGAATACATGAAATACTTGGATGAGGAATCGAGCACATTGGAAAATATGGTTTTCGAAAATGACCATACTGCTGATTTTGGTGTGAAACCATTTATTGGAAAAGCTACGGTAACATCCCCTGTATTTGTTGAACGTGCGGGAAACAATATCTTGTTGAAGGTTGGAATGCTCATCGGACCTCAAGCCGAAATGTACAACGAATCAAAACGAGAATTGCCTGTAGATGCGCAATTTACTCGTGGGTACAACCGAACTATTGTCATCAATATCCCTGAAGGTTTTCAAGCGAAGAACCTTCAAGATTTAAAAATAGCCTACACACCTGAAAGTGGAACGATTGGATTTACGTCGTCATATGAAGTGAAAGGAAATCAAATCATTGTTTCGGTAAAAGAATGGTACAACACCTATTTCTTCTCTGTGGAAGATTATCCATTGTATGAGAAAACAATGAATGCTGCCGCAGACTTTAACAAGATTGTACTTGTACTTCAGGAGAAGAATTAAGATAGACAAAGGACCAAAGACCGCTGCGCTGAAAGACGTTGATATTACACTGAATTCCGTCAAAATCAAATTCTGCTAAGATCAAATTGCCGTTGGCCTCAAATTCAAAGCGTGGCTTCGAGTGCCTCAGCCACCAAATTCGTAACTAGTAATTCGTAATTAATAACTCCCCAGTCCCAACGCGCTTTCAACTGCAGAACAAACGCGGTGATGATCATACTGTTGTGCGGCATGATAAAGTGCTTCCGATGATGTTTTGTTAGGTGCTGAACTATAGCTATTCATGGCTTCTGTCAAGGACTGCACATCCATCGGTGTGAAAAGAGTTCCTATTTTTCCAAACTCCAAAATCTCTGGACTACCGCCAGCATTGCTTGCGATAATTGGAGTGCCACACGCCATGGATTCTATGGTGACCATTCCAAATGTTTCGGCTTTTGAGGCCATCACAAAGGCATCAACGGCACGGAAGAAGGTGGACACATCTGATCGAAATGGTCGTATAAAGACGCGATCTTGAAGGTTATTTGCTTCAATGAATACCGAAATCTGTCTACTATATGCTTCCCCCTCACCTATTGTTGGTTCCCCTAAAAGGCACACAATAGTATTCGGGTTCTGTGTCATAACAAGCGCTTGCAACAGCAACAATTGACCTTTTTGTTCATCAAAACGACCAACCAACCCGAAGATTTGTTTTTCGAATGGTAAATCCATCTCCCGACGCGCTTCCGTTTTAGAAAGTGTAGATGTCGCCTTGGTCAAATCTAACCCTGAGGGAATTACGACAATTTTATCCTTCGAGAATCGTGTCATTGTTTTAACCTGTTCGGCTAACCAGTTTAGTGGACAAGACCACAAATCAACATATCGATAGCGAAGCGTATGCAATACATGTGTCTTTTTCACACCCAATTGCATTTCCATGAAGTAAGACAAATGAATGGGATGAACACAATACCGTTTTGCGATAACCGAAACACTCATGTCCCTTGTGTCACGAAGAATTAAATGGGAGATTGACTCCTGTTCAAGGAGTTTTGCGAGACTCTTACCCGATTTAAAATCGTAATACTTTTTATGTCGGATAATTTCACATGTCCGCAGCCCTGCAATCTTGGCAGCTTTTACTATTGGAGAATCTTTTATACCGAAAATCACCACTTCGTGACCGCGTTCTTTCATCCAAACAGCATTCCTCAGCTGATTCATTTCGAGTCCTCCCCAACTTAAAGAGCTGCAGAGATATGCCAGTTTAGTCCTCATTTATTGGTGTATTCGTTGATTCGACCTCATTGACCTTTTGTAAGCCTTTAAAATTTCGTAATGCCCACCAAAGATAGAACATGGCAACTGCGGCAATAATGGATGCAACCAAAAAAGGAGCGCCAAATCCCCACCAATCATTAGGAGCTTCATGTCGCGATGTAGAATAAATCCACATAAAAAATGGAGGGCCAATAATTTCAGCCAAACTCATGATACTTGTAAAAACGCCTTGTAATTCACCCTGCTCATTCTGTGGTGTACCTGCACTTACGATGGTGCGAATTGCAGGGTCGATAATTCCCGAAAAAGAGTAGGGCAACATGACCAAGTACAACATCCAGCCATATGGCACAAGTGAAATTCCAACCATCACGACAATAACCGTAATTAGCCCGATGAATGCCGTTTTTTTCTCACCTAGAATACGCGTGAAGTAACCAGACAATCCTCCTTGAACCACTCCGAAACAAACACCCACAAAGGCAAGACTATAGCCAACATCCTTTTTAGACCATAAAAATTTCTCCATGGTGAAATAATTCCAGGTGTTGTGAATTGCCAAATTCGCCAACATAACCAAGAAAGTTACCACGAAGAGGTATTTCAACTCCTTGAATCGTGCCATTTGTTTGAATGCTCCAAAAGGATTCGATCGTTTAAGTTCAAATTTCCTACGTTGATCTTTTGGCAACGACTCTTTAAGAACAAAGAATCCGAACAAGAAATTTAGTAAGGAAAAAATCGAAGCTACCAGAAAGGGTGCCCGAGAGCCGAAGTCAGCTAGCAATCCCCCAATTGCAGGACCTATGACAAAACCAATTCCAAATGCAGCACCAATTAAACCGAAGTTTCGAGCGGTAGTTTCGGGAGTTGAGACATCCGATATATAGGCCGCAGCCGTGGTAAAACTCGCTCCAAAAATTCCTGAAATCGCTCGCCCCAGCACCAACCAAAACAAATCTGGAGCGAAGTACATCACAAGAAAATCCAACCCCATCCCAAAAACAGAAATCAGCAAAATAGGTCGTCGACCAAATCGGTCACTTAAATTTCCGATGAGAGGTGAAAATAGGAACTGCATGAACGCATAAATACCCATTACCCAGCCGAAATACATGGCGGATTCATTCATAGGAACATGGGCCGTTTCGGAGATTAATGATGGGAAAGAAGGAATGATGATACCAACCCCAATTGAATCAATGCAGATCGTAATCAGGATAAAAATTAGTGCGGATTTTAGGTATTTCTCATTCATTCCTGCAAATTTCGTCTTTTTACCGATTGCGCAACAGTTTTAGACCTCATAAAGCCTCATGTTTTCCTTGATTTTAATTTTAGTAAACATTATAGTGATTTCAATCAGTAATTTTCTTGACAATTTCATAACATTGCGATTGATTATTTTGTTAATTAGCGCCATGAAAACTAAAATCTTATTTTCCGCATTTTTTAGTCTCGGTTTTCTTGGTTTCTCTCAAGTAGAATTAAGCGAGACATGCATTTCCAACATTTCTGTTATTGCAGATGAGGACAATTCTTACGAAGATTGGTTCGAAATCCGTAATCTTTCAGGAGCACCTGTAGACATCACAGGGTACGGATTGAGTGACAATCCTGGACAACCCTACAAATGGGTATGTCCTAACTACACCCTTGCTGCAGGTGAACACAAATATATCTTTGCCTCAGGAAAAAATAGGATTCCAACCATTGACCATTATGAGAGTATCATTCTGGCGAATCAAACCTGGACTTATTTGATTCCAACATCAGAGCCGGCAGCCGCATGGAGACTGCCAGGGACAACATTAACAGGTTGGTCAACAGGAGTAGGTGGAATCGGCTTTGGTGATGGTGACGATGGAACAACTGTTGCGACATCCACGAGTGTCTATTTACGTCGTTCATTTACCCTTACAAATGTTGCGGATATTCAACGTTTAATTCTTCATATGGACTATGACGATGGATTTGTTGCATACCTCAATGGGGTTGAAATTGCGCGTGCAAACTTAGGCGTTACGGGCACATTAACACCATTCAACACCTTGGCATCTAGCCATGAAGCTTTAGGTTACCAAGGAATGCCTATTGATGACTTTGAAATTCCTTATGCTGTTTTTTCCTCTTTACTTGTGGCAGGTGAAAACGTTTTGGCGATTCAGGTACACAATACAGCGGCAAACTCAACGGACTTAACGAGTAACGCATACTTATCTGCAGGTTTTTTATCCTCAGCTGTAAACTTCTCTCCTACACTACCTTGGATGAACTTAAATGCATCTACGGCATGGCATACCAATTTTAAAATTAATTCTGGAGACAATTTGGTTTTGACCAACGCTGCGGGGGTAACATTATCGAATGTTTCTTTGACACAAACTCCACTAAATCACTCAAACAACTGGACAGGATCAGCATGGTGCATTAGCCCAACTCCCACTCCAGGTGCTTTAAATAGTGCTTCATGTTTTGATGTCGTACTCAATAAACCAGTCATATCGAAACCAGCAGGTATTTATGCTACCGGTTTCAAAGTAGCCATTACGACGGACCAACCAAATGTAGAGATTCGCTACACATTGAATGGTGGAATTCCAACAGCTACATCTCCTTTGTATACGGACTCTATTCAGATTCCAGCTACGAAGGTACTTTCAGCTCGTTGTTTTGATCCAGCAGGCGCAACATTACCAAGTCTAGTGGAAAAAAACTCATTCGTAATTAACGAAGCGTATGTTGGGCTTCCTGTGATTTCTATTTCAACGGATTCATTGAATTTGTATGATACACAAACAGGTATCTACGTTCTTGGACCCCCTGATTACAACACCAACTACCCTTATTTCGGTGCGAACTTCTGGGAAGACTGGGAGCGCTATTCGTACATCGAGTACATTGCTACCGATAGCACTCAAAAATTTGAAGGAGCAATTGGTTTGAAAATCCACGGTGGATGGTCGCGTGCTCAACCTCAAAAAAGTTTCCGTGTGAAGTGTCGCGATGATTATGGAATGAATAAAATTGTTTACCCTTTGATACCAGACAAGTCTTTCATCGGTCAATACAAAGATTTCAATCTTCGTAACGGTGGGAATGATTACGGTGGGACGCGGATGAGAGATGCCTTCATGCAGCGGTTAACACGCAATACACATAACGATTATATGGGATATACTCCAGTAATCGTGTTCTTAAATGGTGAATACTTCGGAGAATATGAGCTCCGAGAAACATTGAACAATGATTGGGTTGAAAATAACCATGACCTGCCTTCGGACAGTGCTTCTGTTTTGACCGAAAACTACATGGCATTTGAAGCAAACGATGGCACAATGGATAATTTCTGGCCGATGTACAATGCGATTACCTCTGCTGACCCATTGAGTCCAACATTCTATGATTTGGCTGATTCATTGATTGACCTTGAGAACTTCGCAGATTACATCATTGCAGAAACGTACTATGGAAATGGTGATTGGAGTAATGGTCAACCAAACAACATTAAATATTGGCATGTACCTGGCAAAAAATGGAGAATGCTCTTAATGGACCTTGACTTCGGATATGGTCTGTATGGCGCTACTGCTAACGACAACTTCTTGATTCAAGCAACGAACAACCCATCCATTCACATGGATGCTATTTGTGCGAAATTGTTAGCTAACCCGCAATTTAAAGTTTACTTCATTGACCGTTATGCCGATTTAATTAACACGATTTGGCAACAAAACAAAGTGCAAAGCATGGGTAATTCCATGTTGAATGAAGTGGCTCCATGGATTCCAAGACACCACACACGTTGGAGTGGAAATATGACAAATTTCAACAATGTGATGAACAACATGTTGACATGGAATTCAAACAGAATTAACGGTGCACGTAACGTGGTACAATCATTCTTTACATTGACAGGACAGGTAACTTATACACTTGATGTTCAACCAGCCGGTGCTGGACGTATCCACATCTCTACCATTGAACCATCAGAATTAGAATATCCTTGGAATGGTGTTTATTTCAAAGGAGTACCTGTTAAAATTACAGCCATCGCTAATCCAGGTTATACATTCGATCGCTGGTCACCAAATGCAATGTTCAGCTCAAATAATTACAACGCAATGTTGGACATTACTCCTACAGTGAATTCAGCATTTACTGCATGGTTCACAGGCTCAGCAATTACAGACCCTCTTGAAATTTCTGAGATTATGCCGAATGCAGAGAATACAATTGACGGAGGTGACTGGTTTGAATTACACAACACAACAAATGTAGATTTGAATATTGGCGGAATGACTGTGAAAGATAGTTCGTACTTCCACACTTTCACCTTCCCGTTCAATACGATTATTCCTGCTAACGGTCGTTTAGTTGTTGTTTCTGATACAGCAGCATTCCATCAACAATATCCAGCAGTAACAAATTACATCGGTCCATTAGGATTTAACCTCAGCAGTAACTCAGAAACAATTTTCATCTACAATCAAAATGGTTCGGTGATTAAGCAAGCGACATACAGCACTTCTACACCATGGCCACTTGGTATTGATGGTTACGGTCGATCATTG
>JAJTDQ010000143.1 GCA_021300505.1 Cryomorphaceae bacterium | reverse complement strand
GACCATGACGATTACAATTCCATTCTAATCAAAGCCTTGGCGGATCGTTTGGCCGAAGCATTTGCAGAGCGTATGCACGAGGTGGTGCGCAAGGATCAATGGGGCTATGGTTCAGATGAGCAGTTGTCCAATGACGAATTAATCAAAGAACACTATAGAGGAATCCGTCCGGCACCAGGATATCCAGCATGTCCAGACCATACCGAGAAAATTGGTCTTTTTGAACTCTTGAATGCTACCTTGCATACATCCGTAGAATTGACTGAAAACTTGGCGATGACACCTGTTTCATCCGTTTCGGGTTGGTATTTTGCGCACCCAGACGCGAAGTAGTTTGGTTTAGGAAAGATTACTGAGGAACAAATTCGTGACGTGTCAGACCGGAAAAATGTGCCATTCGACGAAATGGATCGCTGGCTTTCGTCTGTGAAACTCTAAGAAATGAAAAAGGAAGTGATGCAACACCACTTCCTTTCTTACCTAACCACTATTCACTGAAAAAGACTACTTGTCTTACTCTAATAACACTTAATGGTTGGTAAAGTTCTTTTGGATTGAAAATTATCTTTTAATGAACCATTAGCCATTTGGAAATATCACTACGAGTTCATCGAACAATTGACCGTGTGAGAAAAGGATATCGTGAATGGAATATTGGACGGATTAAGCTACAAACTCATCGCAGACAAATACAACATTGCGATTGATACCGTTGATACCGTGCGTATGAACGTAAAAAAGGTGTATCGTAAACTCAATATCAACTCAAAGTCTGAGTTGTTTAAAATGATGGGAAATAACTAAGAGAATTCATCTCATTCAAGACTTTCATCGTACCTTAGTTGTCAATCAACTATGAAGATTCAAATATTTACTGACGGCTCATCAAAAGGAAATCCTGGTCCTGGTGGTTATGGTATTGTCATGAAATTCAATGGCAAGGAAAAGGAATTTTCACAAGGATTTCGATTGACGACCAACAACCGAATGGAATTGATGGCTGTCATTGTTGCGTTGGAGCAATTGAAAACGAATCAATATCCCATCGAAATCTATTCAGATTCAAAATATGTCATCGACTCGATCACAAAAGGATGGGTGTTAGGCTGGCAGAAGAAGGGTTTTAAAGGGAAAAAGAACCCAGACCTATGGCAACGATTTTTAGGCGTTTATGGTCAATTTAAAATCTCCTATCATTGGGTGAAAGGGCATAATGGTCATCCCGAAAATGAACGATGTGATGTGCTCGCTGTCAGTGGGGCAGAATCGAGTCATCAGTTGATTGATGCCTATTTCGAAGCGCACCAGTCTGATGGTGATTAATACCTAAGCTGGACGTGCAAATTCTCCTGGAATTTTAGAAAGTGCTGCCTTAATGAAGGTGTAAATCAATGGATGTGGAATTTCGCGAGTTGATGAAACTTGTGGGCAATAGGCGCAAGCAACAAAGAAATCATGGTTCTTTAAACTCAATACTTCAGGTTCCTCAAATTGATTGTAGGCCTCCACATCTACGAATTCATCTACCATAGAACGAATTAATTGCGGATAAAGGCTGTAGCGTGACGAGGTCAACTCCATAGTAGAATGATTCTCATACAATTGAATGAAAGCTTTCGATGCGGGGACAACTTGAATGCGCTCAAACGTATTGCCATCTACAAGATTGTCTGAAATTAATTTTTCACCGTTTGGATTGAGCTGATAGGTGTTGATCAATACTTCAATCATGGAACGCATACTTTCACCTGTCAAAAGTACAGGAATGCTCAATGCACTTAAGGTTCGAATAATTCCGTTAAGAAAGAAAATATTGGCGTGAGGACCAGGGCCAATTAAGATGCCATCAAATTGCTCAAAACCCTGAATTTTGTAATTGATCGCCTCGCTGACTTTGATCCAGTAGTAATTGATATCAATTTCAAGAAAACGCGCGGAATGATCAATCGCTAAATTCGTCGCTTGGTGCGAATTGTAGGTGAAGTTGTAGTCACCGATGATCGCTATTTTCAGGGATTGGCTCATCACTAATGTGAATGAAAAAGCCGTCTCATAGAAACGGCTTTACATTTTATTATCGTTTGAAGAAGCCCTTCAGTTCAGCATTTTGAATTCGAATTGAATCCCATGCCAGCGTTACAGGGTCTTGGCGGTAAACATAACAATTGAACGTACATACATAACGCGAATAATCGCCAGTTGCATCTGAACCTTGCTTGATGGCAGATAAAGTTACATCCTGAAAGTTTGGACTAGTTTGTTTTGATGTCCACAACAATCCGCTTCCGTCTTTGTAGGCAACTTCAAATCCATTCGCAGCGCTATTCGAGTAGGCTGGAGTAGTATTGTTCATGTGAAAATCGTTGAATGTGCTCAAGCTTGGTTCTGCAGAAAGTGCAGCATCCCATTGCAAACTTCCCAATCCAATGCGAATAGAAACAGGATATGTTGGAGACAACATTTCAGAGTAATATACTGCACTTGAGAATGCTGGTGCCGGCAAGATGTATTTCGCTTTCGTGCCGCTGCAGTAGTAACCACTCACGTTTTCTGTAAATTCTGTGCTAATACCGTTGATCAAACCTTCGAAATGGCAATACTTGTCAACTGTAGGTACTGGTGCAGGGATAACTTCGTGTTCAATACACGAAGTAACACTAAGCGTTAGAGCAATTGCACCGAATAAAATAAATCTCATGTTTTTCATATTTGCAGCTTTGTCTTGCTTCCTCAAACAAGGAAATGCGTCCGAAAGTTACAATGAATTTATGAAAAAACAAATTCAATCCTTTTTCATGTGATTCAATTCCTAGGCGCGAAGCTCACGATAAGGTTTCGCTGAAGAGATAAATGATGTATCAATGCTCGTGTGAGCAAGCAATGTTGTACTCAACTCGTAATACTGGGTTGCACCATTTTGAAGGTTTTCCAACAAACCGTAAACATCCATGTCGGGATTCAAGTGCTGCAATTGGTTCATCACGAGATTCAAACCGCTATGGTCCGTTACAATCTCTGATGGGTAAGAAAAAATACCCTGTTGTACCGTTCCAACAATACTCACTTCCTGTGAGCTTGAAAGAAAATAAATACCTTTGATGTTGATTTGTGTTGCCATATCCTCGTTGTTTAGGATACAAAGATGTAGGAGGAAGTTCGTAAATGTTTTACGATGTTCTCAAAAAGAATGCATTTTTCACTGAAAAAAGGCAAAAAAATGATAATTTCAACCTAAAAATGAACCCAGATGAAATACCACAAAATTGATCGAGCACTTTTTATTCGCAACCGCGAAAAATTCAACGCACACATGGAAAACGGTGCATTGTCCGTGTTCAATTCAAATGACATATACCCAGTTTCAGCGGATGCTACCATGCCCTTTCAGCAACACCGAGACATTTTCTACCTTTCAGGGGTTGATCAAGAGGAAAGTATTCTGGTGCTTTTTCCGACGTGTAAAAATGAAGCACACCGTGAAGTACTGTTTCTCAAAGACACAAGCGATCTGATTGCGGTCTGGGAAGGGGAGAAATTGAACAAAGACCAAGCTTTCGAAACTTCGGGCGTGAAAACAGTCTATTGGTTGAATCAGTTTGAAACTATTTTCAAGCAGATGATGGCTGAAGCGGAAACGATCTATTTCAATACCAATGAACATCTGCGCGCATCGACTGAAGTAGAGACCCGCGAAGATCGATTCATTAAACGTGTAAAATCAGATTATCCGGCACACCAAGTGCGCAAAAGTGCGCCGATCATGCACCGCATTCGTTCAATTAAAGAAGACGTAGAATTGGCATTGATGCAGGAAGCATGCAACATCACAGAGGCAGGATTTAAGCGAGTTTTGAGTTTTGTGAAACCTGGTGTTTGGGAATACGAAATCGAGGCTGAATTTGCCCATGAGTTCCTGCGCAAACGTTCGAAAGGTTTTGCTTACACGCCGATTATCGCAGCAGGAAAAAATGCGTGCGTGTTGCATTACATCGAAAACAACCAAGAATGTGCTTCAGGTGATGTGATTCTATTGGATGTAGGTGCAGAATATGCGAACTACTCTTCGGACATGACGCGCTGTATTCCTGTGAATGGACGATTTACGGATCGTCAACGTGCTGTTTACAACGCAGTATTGCATGTGAAACGCGAAGCGGAGAAATTGCTTGTGCCAGGAACTGTTATGGCTGAATACCACAAGGAAGTGGGTCATCTTATGGAAGCGCAATTGGTACAGTTGGGCTTGATTGATAAGACGGACATCCAAAATCAACGACCTGAATGGCCCGCATACAAAAAGTATTTCATGCATGGAACCTCCCATTTCTTAGGCTTAGACACACATGATGTAGGCCTTTGGAATGAGCCTATAAAGGCAGGAATGGTGTTTACATGTGAACCGGGAATTTATATTCCAGAGGAAGGATTGGGTATCCGAATTGAAGATGACCTCGTTGTTCAAGATTCAGGGGCTCCTTTCAATTTAATGCGCAACATTCCGATTGAGGCAGACGAAATCGAAGCATTGATGAATGCCTAATTCGTTGCTTTGGTCGCGGACTGAAGGCACTGGTCGAACAGTGGTGTTTCTCCATGGATTTATGGAGAGCAGTAACATGTGGGACCATCTTTCGCTCAATGACTTAACTTATAAAAAGGTTTTTATTGATTTGCCAGGCCATGGGAATTCTCCACTCTTAACAGGGGAGGGTGATCCATCCATAGCAGAAATGGCAGCGCATGTCATTGCGACTCTGGAAGATTTGAACATTACTAATTTTGATGTCATTGGACATTCTATGGGTGGCTATGTCGCGTTGGAATTGAAAAAAAGAGAGATTGGTTGCCGACGTGTTATTCT
>JAJTDQ010000022.1 GCA_021300505.1 Cryomorphaceae bacterium | reverse complement strand
AATTCAAGCAAAGAAATTAATGTCGCTAGTTTAGCCAACGGGTGGTACATTCTTAAATTGAGTCAAGGTGAAAAAATATATACTGTAAAATTCATTAAAGAATGACCGTCGGGAATGATCTGAAATATCTTCTAATCATTCTTTTGCTAACCTTCAATGTTTTATCCCAAGAAAATTGCACGAATGGATTAGACGATGACAACGATGGATTGATTGATTTTAATGATCCTCTGGACTGCCAATGTTTTAATCTCAATCTTGAAACAAATACTAACAATTTTATACCAAACCCTTCCTTTGAAGAATACAATTGCCTGCCAACTCAATTTTCCCAAGTAGTTGATACAAATGTTATTTGGGAAGAGGGAATTTATTGCCTCAATCATTGGCAAGCAGGAACATGGGGATCATCGGATTATTTTGTGAATGGACCTGGTTCTTTTTGGCCTAATATTCCAACACCATTGCCGGATGGACAAGCTGCTGCAGGTTTTTTTATAATAAATCTCCCAGATGTGACCGGTTTTGATGGTAATATTGAAGATGGAATTTATTTAGAATATTTGAAAACCTGTTTAACTCAACCCTTGCAACCTGGAAATTCATATAACCTAGAATTGAACTTGACTGGATTAGGAATGTCATCATTTGGTAACTCATTAACCAATATTTGGTTTGGACCTGTAGATATTACGCTATTCGGAAGCTCTAATTGCACTCAATCGGCTATTCAAACTGCTGGCTGTCCTACCGTCTCCGCAGATTGGGTTAAACTTGGTCACGCCACCTATCAAGCGGATGGCACATGGCAAACACTAAATATCCAATTTACCGCTTTAAATTCGATTCAATCCATCATGATAGGTGGCCCATGTTCTCCACCAAATGATTTCACATTCTCAGAGGCCAATGGTGAGACTTTTGATCCTTACTTTGTATTGGATAATTCTGCTCTCTACGAAATCAATCCAGAAGATTGTAATTTGGGTTTTACTTTTCCTAATGTCATTTCACCTAACGATGACGGTACAAACGATCTCTTTTCAATCGAAAACTTACCAAAAAATACTGAAGTTTTGATTTTAAACCGCTGGGGAAATATTGTTTTTTCGTCAAAAAATTATCAGAACAATTGGAATGGTAAGGACAATTCAGGCAAAGAACTCCTTGATGGTGTTTATACTTATAAGTTTAAGACACAAAGTGGTCAAATTGGCCATGGATTCGTACATTTGGTTCGATAAATTAAATAAAACCTGTTTAAGATGCTTAAATACTGGTGTTCAAATAAAATGTTAGCTTTTGAATCCAGTTGGATTAATTACATTTTTGCATTAAATCTACTTGTAGTTGGAAATTTCTTTTCATCGAATACAAGCAAAACAAGCGAGTTCTAACTTTTCGAACGAATGTGATTTTTGAGCTAATCCGTTCAATATCAAAGGCTTTATCAGAAATAAAAAGCGGAGATCCGATTAATTATAATCAAATCTCCGCTAGAGTGACCTCGTAAGGATTCTAACCTTAAACCTCCACAGCCGTAATGTGGTGCTCTATACAGTTGAGCTACGAAGCCATTGTTGGGTGCAAAAGTAATGTTTTTTTTCGCTTTTGCAAGTGATAAGTTCGTTTTTTTTATTCTACCGCAGCGCTGAGGCCTCGGTCGTGGAGTGCCGTACACATGGCAGCGAGCTCCTCATACTCCCCTTTTTTCACTTGACACTTGCCGTTGTAGTGAATAATCCAGGTGCACTGCTCCGCCTGAATTTTCTCGTGTTCGCAAATGTCTATTAAACATTCGATGACGTGATCAAAGGTGTTGACATCGTCATTGTAGACGATTAAATCAAATTGGTCCGTAAGTTTCTCCAAGACATCAACAGCCGTTGACGTTTCAATTTCTGGACTTAAGGCATTTATCGTACTCATTTTAACACAGTATAATTTATTCCTATACGGGTGAGGTATTCCGTTATCACGGTTAATCGATCTTCCGGGATGTTACACAATCGTAATACCCGCATTTCTTCAGTTTGAACCAATTCTCTACGGTAATTTTGACGAAGAAGCCAATCGGTAAATTCACCATCAAATGAACTTGTTGTAATGTCCATAGCGATGGTTACGCCAGTATTGAATTCAGAACGCAACAATCGTAAGGTATCGATATCTTCTTTGAAGTAAGACACTTGTGGTAAAGCATCTTCATTTGGATAGATTACCGACTTCACGCGTTTGTCTGTTTCATCAAAATAAAAGCTTCCTCGCGCATTGTAACGATTTAGAACATCAACTGGATATTCATTGAATGTTTTCTTTGTGACAATCTGTATCCCATCATAGGATTTCTTCGGTCTAACCGATGTGGTTTTCTCTTTAGGAGTCACCGTTGGATTCGTTGGATAAGGCACCGCTGTCAAGAGCGATGTGTTCGAGAAATTCCCGCGCGCCTCCAGCATTTTTTGAGCCTCCGCAACCGTAATGCGTTCCCCATCAAAGTAGGCCGTCACAAACGCATCAGCTGCCCCACGATCAATCGCTTCCAACTTTTTTACCCTTGCCTCATCAACAGTGATAAACATTCCAACGGAATAACGGATTTGACCATTAGGCAGTCGAACTGTCATTAGCGGCGATAGGTCGTACAACACTTCAGCAGAAACTGGTTTGTTGAATACACCAATTTGAACTGTAAAGAATAAGCCCTTGACTTTCTCAATGGCATCAGCTGGTGCCGCTCCTGGAGCCTGATTGTACGTATAATTTTGTAACGATTGTTTCTTTGTCGTATCGCCATCTTCAGCTGAACGAAGCGTCAAATCACGTTCGATGATGTTCGCTAGTTGTGTGCTCGTGTCGATGCCTAAACTCGCAGCAGTATTGGCAGCAAGTTGAAGATTCAATTCATTTTCACCTAGAGCAACGCATGTCCCATTGGCCTCCATCACTCTCGCTTCAGCCAAGGTAATGCGCTTTCCATCACAATAGGCAACAGCAAATGCGTCTGCGTAACCCAAGGCTTTGATTTGATCGCGTGCCTCAACTACACGCTTGCTGTTGTTGAAATAACCTGCCAAGTAGCGCGTGACTCCGTTGTTTAGTTTTTCACCAGATACAGGATTGAATTCTGAAAAACGATCTGCAGCAATTGGCTTGGCAAATGCCCCAATTTGAACACGGTAAACCAATCCACTCGGTATCTGAACATTCACAGGAATGCGTCGTTCGGTAGCAGGAATTGTTGATTCCGTATTGTTGATGGTTAATCCATTGGCTGGTAGCGATACCAAGGAAGCAATGACTGCCAATTTATCTATTGGAGCAATGCCACGCAACACGAGATTTTGCATTTTTAAGCGCATATCTTCAGCAAGGTTGATTTCGTTTTCAGCTTCCGTTCGAAGAGTCTCTAGCTTTAAACGCAATGATTCCAACTCTGTTTCTGTTGAGGAAATTTCCGTTGCATCGCGATTTAATTCTTCAATTCGTTCTGTGGTTAATTCCCCAGCATAGACTTGAACTTTTCTGCGCACAGCACTCTTTTTCTCGGCCAACTGAGCCTCTAATGTAGCGATTTGTTGTTCTACTTCCAACGCCTGATTCACATTTGCATAATATTCAGCATACTCTCGTGATGAAGCAATCTGACGTTCAGTTTCTTGCATAATTTCAGTCTCCAAGGCCTTTTCATCAATTACTGGCAAAACCTTTTCTTCTTCACGCAATTCGTCTCGCTCCATAGTCTTTAATTCAATAGATTCATTGAGTAAAGCAAGCTCCTTTTTGATATCAAGTTGTTTAGCAAGAAGTGTTTCTTTGTCTTTACGACGTGCTGTTGCCAATTCAAGTTCCGTTTCTTTGAGTTGTGTCTTCAATTGATTGACGCGGTTTGTTTCTTCTCTGATTTCCGTTGTTAAGCTTTCCTCAGTGTCCAGTTGCGCACCTGTAGTTTGTTCAATTTGATTTTCAATGGCCTTTTGCTGGGCATCAACGAGAATTTCTTGCGCATTTACAAGAGCCTTCGCCGACTGTTCCAAGAGGAATTTCTGTGCTGCTGGATCCTTCGTCATATCCGCCTCTTCCTTTAATTTTTCCGCTCGATTGAGTTCTGTGTTTGATGAAACTACAGCGCTTTCAATCGTTTTTTGTGATTCCGAATTCAATGCACTTTGTTGCTTCAATTCGGACTGTATGGATTTAACTTCAGCCAGTTCCGAGGTGTTTTCTGCCGTTTGAAGTTCAACCTCCCTTTCCAACTGTAACGTCTCAATCGTTTGAAGTTCTTTATTCAGTTTTTTCTCTTCCTGATTGGTTAAGTTTTGGGACTGTAATGAACGTTCAACCTTTTCTTTTTCATTGGCCAAACTCTGCAACTCAGGATCTTCAATTTCAGTTTCAGTTTCAACGATGCGTTCCGTTTCTAATTCACCGATCGTCACTAATACATTACGACGTTTATTCTTCACCACGTCAAGTTCAGTTACTATTGCATCACGTTTTCCGATTAGCGATGGATTATCTGCTTGTTTTTTCAGTTGTGCGTTCACATCTGACAATTTTGCATTCAAGGTCTTCTCATACGATTGAAGCAACTGATCTTGTGCTTTAACTTCAGCCAAAGTAGAATACTCATCCACCAAAGCATCTTGTTGATTACCCAAAGAAGTTGATCTTAATGATTCAATAAATTGAGTGATTGCCTTCGCATCGGCTTGAGTCTTTTCATTTTCGATGCGTGCGATTTCCTCTGTGTGCTCAACAATAAGTGCCTCAACTAGTGATTGCCTTTGCATCAACTGCTCGTCTTCAGGATTCTTTTTGAGCTGTTTTACCACTTGATTTTTCTCAGCGTTCAGCTGCGTGATCAACTCACGCTCAATGTCTTGTTGTTTTGAATAATCACTTGTATTCTGTGCTCCATCACTGCTCTTTGCAACATCCGCTAAACGAGACAAATAATCAGGCATGACATCTACAAGCAATTGCTCCTTCTGCTCTTGGATTGCTTCATCATTGTTCGGACGATTGATTGTTTCTTTATGTTCAGCAATAGAACTATTTAATGAACTTCTGAGGGCATTAAGCGTTTCAAATTTCTCGGAATTTTCATCGCTCACATTCGCCATCACCATGACATCTTGCATACGGAAGATTTCTTCTTCTGCCAATTCCAATAATTCCTGTTCCAAATTCAACAAAGCCGTTTCTTTGGCGAGGTCATTCATTTTGGAATCGTTAACGATAAATGCTCTACGAGACGTGTAATCTGACATCAATTGATCTGTCATCGCTTGAGCAGAAATTGCCGCTTGTTCACCATCTGGATCAAGTGCTTTCAATCGATCTTGAGACTCAAACAACAACTGTTCAAGCAATGCCAATTGTCGTTTGACTTGAGCATTATCAGGGTTGTCATTTACTATTTTATCTTGTGCTTCAATGGCTGGATAAATTCTTCGTAACAATTGTTTTTCATTGTCAATCTGCGCAACTTTTTTCTCTTGATCCGAAAGGCTTGATGCCTCAACAGATGAGGACGTCACTATATAATCCGGACTTAATGAATTAATGGCGAATAATTTCTCTTCAGCACTAAACATGGCTGCATTTCGCTCCTTCACAACATCTTGTCGCTTTGCAATATCCGCTTGCAAATCATCCGAAAGCACCTCTAATATTGCTTTTTCACGAGTTGCTTCCACTCCATTTTGCTCTTTTAGTTCTGAGAGTCGATTAAATACCAAGGAGAGCAATTCGCGTTCAGCATAGATGGAATTGTCCAATTCTGCAGTTGTCAGCTCATTGATGTTTTTGCTCAAAACATCTCGATTCGTTCTAAACTGAGGATCAAGTGCATCGATCACTCTGTCCTTATCCGCTTGTGTAATGCTAAGGTTTTTGAGTGATGCTTTTTCATTTTGGAGTGATGAAATACGCTGATTGTTTTCATTCAGTAAAGACATCAACACTTCATTTTCACGCTGCAATGGTGTGCTGTTCGATGATGAATTCAATTGACCCAACACTGCTTCAAGCTGCTCAATGATGCGCTCATTCAAATCCATTTCATTGGCAAATGCCGCATCAATCTGATCCAACGTTTTGTTTTGGCGGTTCGTTAAATCATCCTTGTACTCAGGGGCAATCTTTTTGATTTCGCTTTGCTTTTCTGTAGTTGAAACCGGAGATCCTACGCTCAGAACACCACTCTTTACATTAGCCAAATCACTTTCTTTCTCAGCGATACTCTGTTTCTGTTCTGAAATAGCCGCATCCACAGTACGGATTTCTTCGATAGCAGTGACATTCGTCGCATCTTTCGCTACTTGCTTTTCCAGCGCTTGACGTTCCTTTTCCAATTTCGCTACCAGCGATTTTCTCAATTCAATTTCTTCAGTCAATTGGTCGGCTTCAGACTTTGTCGAAGATGTAATTGCTTTCAACTGCGCATCAAACCCGGGCATCACTGCTGTTAGCACTTCAGATTGATTTCGTGCCTTTTTCGTGTTATCCTGTACTTCAGGAGTTGACGCGGCTAGTACTTGAGCACGCTCGTTCATGCGATTCTCTGTCAAGTCCTTTTCTACTTGCAGACCTTCTATAGCTGTCGTAATTGATGTTAAGTCGAGATTTGCTTGTCGCTTTTCTTCAAGCGCCTCAATTTCCTTGTTTAATTGAGTCAAAAGTTGCTGATCGCGCGCTTGCAAACGTTTGTTTTTATCCAATTCCGAATACGTAGCATTTATATTGATGCTGGCAATATCCTTTTCATAGGTAGGATCAACTTCAGCAACAGATGATTTAAACGATTCAGAAGCCACTTCAGTTGAAGTTAATTTCTTCAAGTCACTTTCATTCTTGGTAATACCCTGTTCTATTTCTCTTTCCAACGTCGACAAGATATCCAACTTGTTCTTCAACTTTTGATCATTGCCATTGCTATTATTCAGCTCGCTTGCCACCTCTATTTTTGTAGCTTTTACCTGGTCTAACAACGCATTGTCTAGGACCAAAAGAGCCTCTAATTTATCTTTCTCAGTTGCTGAATTCGAAATAATTCCCGAGCGCTTGTCTTCATATTCTGGATTGAGCGATGTCAAAACTGATGCTTCTGTCACTGGTTCAATCTTTGTGAATTGACGCGCATTCAATGATTGAACTGTTTTCTCTTGAGCTTCCGTTTGATTTTCGATGATTGCCTGGCTTGCCAATAATTTTTCATCTGTAGGATTTTGACTCAATGCCGTCTCAATCCGTTCACGTTCCGTTTGCAACTTCGCCAATCGCTCTTGCTCAACAGCTAACAAAGATGCCGCTTTTTGATCTGCCGTCAACGTCGAATTATTGTCAATGGTCGACTTGCGATTTGTGTACTCTGGATCGATGCTTTCCAATATTTCACGAGCAACTACTTGACTTGTGAGCGATTCAATCTTTTCAGTGCGCTCTTCGATCTCAGCACTTTTTTCGGTCTTCAGGGAATTAAGGCCCTCCGCTTTCTGCTGATAAGACACATTGGACGGATCCTGAGATTTAAGTTTATTGTTATCAATTATGGCCGCATTCACCTTTTCTACAAACCCTTTGTCAAGATTCTGAAGTGCAGTCAATTTTTCTGAAGGTGAAAGTTCCTTATTCGTTGTAATGTTAACACGCTCTTTGTCATAACCAGCATCAATATTCTCCGCCAACTCTCGTTTTAACGTTGCCGTATCAACTGGACTTGAAGTATTCGCAATAAATCGTTCGTCTAACTCTGTGATGCGCTCTTGTTGCTGTTTGATCTCATTCGTCAATACCCCATCCCTGACCAAGGCTTTTTCATCCAATGCATTTGTATTGAGTATTGAGCTATTCTTCTCTTTTTCAGCAGTCAACTTCGTCAAGAATTGCTCTTCAATGGCTTTTAGTTGTTTGATTTTCTCTTGCTCAGAAAGCTGGGAATTGCTCTCAATCGTATTTATTTGGTTCGTATGTTTAGGATCAATTTGTACCAGTAATGTTGTTCTTGATTCTTCTGCCTCTAAACTTTCAATCGCAACCTTACGTTCGGCACTCTGCTTGGCATAATCGTCGCGCAAGGACTTCAGATCAATGTCTTTTTGTTGATTGATTTTGTTATTTGGATCTTGAGCAAGAAGCACTGTATTGTCAGCAATCGCCTGCTCTACTTTGGCTATAAATACCTCGTCAAGATTTTGCAATGCACTAAGCTTTTCTGACGAGCTCAACGTCGAATTTTGCGCAATCTGTGTTCGTTGGTCAAGGTATTTCGGGTTGATGGACTTCGAAAGTTCAACCTTTCGTTGGTCTTGACGTTGCGGATCAAATTGGGCCAGTTCAGTTTCGCGTGATTCAATCCGTTGATTGGTTTCTGTTTGAAGTGTTGTCAACTTCGCGTTGCGATCCTTCAGAGAAGCATTATCAGGATCTGCCTTTAATTTTTCCGCAACTTCAGCTTTCTCAATTACTATAGACTCGTTCAATTTTTGATCTGCAGCTTGACGTGCGCGCTCCTTTTCAATCGCTGACAGAGCGTCATTGTTTTCAATTGCGGCAATCTCTTCGTCGTAGCCAGGATCAATTTCATTCGTTAGAATTTCCTTTGATGTCCCACCTTTTTGATTTGCCAATAGCAATTCAACTTGTCGCTCATGACCAAGTATATTGTTTTGCAATTCCTTTTGGTAGCTCTTCAAGGAACGTTTTTCATCCTCTAGACTTGTATTGCTCGGATCGTCTTCAAGTCCTACTTCAATTTCTTTTAGACGCACATTGAAAGCATTATCACTATTTCGTTCAATAGACAGAGACTTGTACAATTTTTCTTCAGGTGCCAAATTGGTATCTTCTTGAACAGCCTTTACAGATGAAACATATTCCGAATAAATGGTCTGTGTTGTGCGTCCAGAAGCGAGAAAAACAGATTCACGAAGACTAGGGTCCTCTGCCTCCATTTTGGAGATCTGTTGCTCTACATAGGACGTCAAGGTATTCGAGTTTACTTTTTGCGTTGTCGCCAGTGCATTTCTTGCTTGATCCTTACTTACCGATACAACAGACTTGTTTGAAATCGCATCTTGTATGATGCTGATTTGCTTACTTAAACGGCTTTTTTCTAGAGAAACATTGTCCACCTTTTTCATCAACAAGGCACGCTCTTCGGTGATTAAGCGAATTTCCTCCTGTTTGGATGCAATATTTGCTTGAATTCCTGGCAAGTCTTTTTTCTTTGCCATATATACAGAATTCTGAAGGGACTGAACAGAGATTTCCAACTTACGGATGTCATCTGAATAGGTATCGATTTTCTTTTGCTGAATGCGGTTTTCTTCATCCAATAAAACAGATTTTGCAACTAAGTTTGGTACTAGTTCGAGTGATTCATCATTAAGCACCTTTTGTATTGCCTCCTTGTTTTGACTGATCACTTCAAAGGCACCTTTTTCATCGCCAGCCAACAGCATGTCGTTGAATTGATTTAATGCTTGCTCAAATGCAATAATCGCATTCACCGCTTGAGATGATGAAAATACCCCGTCAATGGAATCATTCAGTCGAAGCAAGGATGAGGAGTAGGCGTTAAGCTCTTTTTGAGACTTAATCATTTCATCTGCCTCTCGCAGTAGAATGTACTTCTCCCTCTTTTCTGAGGTTGAATTGGCTTCAGTGACTTTATCTTTGATCTCCTCCTCTAGTCGTGCGAATTCCTTTGCATTTTCAACGACTAAGGTGCGTACATTGTTTTCAATGGCTTCTTGTAACTTAAGCTGATCCTTCGTTTTTTGTAACTCTCGATTCAACAAGTCGGCCACCTCATTGGGCAATAGATTCCCAATTCCAAGTTCATTGAGTACTTCTCGATTTTTCTGAGAGTCAGCAAGTTCCCCAAGGTCAAACTGGTCTGCGTTGACATTGAGTTCCGAGCGCTTCATGATGACATCAGCAATGATTGCCTGAGGATCGTCAACCTCTTCATCAAATTGATTTATGATCACAATTTGTTCGGCACCATCTGTATTCACTTTGTGAAGGATGCGTTGCTTTAATGGCTTGAATTCCTTCATGTAAGGAATAGTGACCACCGCTTTTTGCTGTCCTGAAGTTCCAAAGGTGATCGCATATTCATACCTCCCTCCTTTCGGAAAGGTGATTTGATAAATAGCTTTTTCGTTTGAATTGAATGTCCCAATCAACTGACCACTGACCACATCTCTGACCTCAATAGAAACCTTTTTCATTCCTGGATCAAGCTCAGAAACGAAATCTCCTTTTATGGCGACGAGTTGAATTGGAACGCGTTCAACCTTCACCTTATAGACTTGTAGTTTCCCATCTTGACTTTGTCGCGCTGAAGCGAACCAAGCATTTCGGTTATCGGCGTCTACCACATACAATAAATCATCATCCGGTGAAGAAATGGCAAAGTCTAAGTTTTCGGCTGGACCAAATTTCCCTGTAGCCGCATCAATTTTACAACGAAAAACATCATAACCTCCCATGGAGTTATGCCCTTTAGACGAAAAGTACAAGTACTCCCCATCAGGATGCATGTACGGAAAGTCTTCGTCAAAAAAGGTGTTTACATCACCTTCAGCCAGCTGAGCTTCACCCCATGTACCATCTGAATTTTTACGGCGAAAATAGATGTCCTTGCCCTTACTTTCATTTTCTCCATAACTGGAATAATAGATGACGGAGGGTTCTTGAGGATAATAAATTAAAGGTGTATGTCCATTTTTCTTGTCTGTTTTTGTTTGGAAATCGGCAGTAACCAAAAAGTTCCCTCCAAGGTCATTCAACTCATAGACACGGAAAAATTTATCATTCCCAATTTCCTTCTTTTCCTGAACAATGATATCGGTGAGTGTGGTCAGCAATTGTTTGCCGTTTCTACACATCTCAATGTCCCGTTCGGCATCCATAGCCTTCGCTGGTTTTGTTCGTGCCCCGATGTATTTCTCGTAGTACTTTATGGCCTCGCTGAATTGGTAATTTAAATGATACGCCTTTCCTAGATAATAGTAGGTTTCTGGCACCACGGAAGGATTAGAGACCGCATAATTGAGGTGTTTAATGGCCTCCTTCTTATTGTTAGAATTGAACAACAAACAGGTTCCATAGCGGTAATTGTAATCAAAGTCTCTCGGCTTCAACGACAACAAACGAAGGTATAAAGGGGTCGCTTCGAGAAAATTTGCGTTCTCAAAAAAGGCATCGGCCTTGGTCTTCATTTCGGCTTCTGTTTGTCCAAATGTTGGAGCAGAAAACCAGAGAAGACTGGCGATAATGATGATATGTCGAAAGAACAACAACGCTATTCGTGCAAATTGCCTAGTTTAATTTTTGGTTGTGGATACGATTATTTCTTAAAAAGGTTCATTCGGCTCTCCTCTCCTCGAGCCAATCTGCCAATATTCTTTTTGTGTGCAAAAATGACGAGTACGGATAAGACAATACTGAAGAGTGTCATCCATGGTGATTCATTCTTCAATACAAAGTGCACAACAAGTGGGAACACCACCGCTGCAACCATTGCTCCCAAAGAGACATATTTCGAAATGATGAACACAATCAAGAAAACGCCGAAACATATGAGTGCAGCAATAGGTTGAAGACCGATAATCACACCAAGGCTAGTCGCCACGCCCTTTCCACCTCTGAATCCTGCAAAGATTGGAAAGACATGTCCGACAACGGCAAGAATTGATGCTACAATCTGAATATTTAAAATGGTCATCATAGCGGTATCATTAGGACCTTCATCAGGTAAAACTATGAATGAATACTTAACGATGTACGGCAGAGATGAAGCCAAGGCGCCTTTGAGGACATCAATCAATAAGACTATAACACCTGGCTTTTTTCCAAGCACTCGGAAGGTATTCGTTGCTCCGGCATTCTTACTCCCATGATCCCTGACGTCTATACCGTAATAGGCTTTACCAATCCAAACCGCTGTAGGGATGGAACCTAGAAGGTATGCAATTAATCCAAATCCAATATATTCAATAAAACTCATTACTTCTCAAATAGACGAAGGAACTTAGACAAGTAAATACTCTGCGTTGTTGCTTCGTAGTAAAAATTCTTTGTTTTCCTTTTCTCTTCTTTCATGGCGATGATGGCATTCGACAAATCTTGATCATCTGTCACAATCTTCATTGTCCCATCCTTTTTGACCATTTGGTAATCGAAATAATACTGAAGCCCTGAAGGCGTCGTGAACATCAACCCAAATCGATCTCCCCCAGCCTCATTGTAGACTTGTTGGAAGAATGCTTTTGCTGGCATCATTTTCATCAATGGCTTATCAAAAATGTTTACGATTATCGCACTTGATGTAGATGAAATCAAGCCTTTCTCTTCCGTATTTGGATTGTCGAAAGATTCGAGCTTCAATCCTGTAATCACCATGGCAGTTTCCAACTCAGCAGGCACCTTTTTAAATTCACCTGAGATCGTATAGTCTGATTTAATTTTATCCGCTGTCTTTTGATCAGACCATTGTAAGATGGCTTCCGAAAGCGTAATCTGATTGAAATTAATTGGCTTCAAATTTTCTACAGTTGATAAGCGCGCAGCTAAATCCTTCATGATTCCTTTGTCGATAGCCATAGAGATTCGAGCAGTTAAATTCAATGTAGTGCTTCCCGATGTTTGATCGTACTTCGCAACACCTACAGCATCAACAGTCAAATCACCATAGTCCATTCCAAGGTTGACCACACCCTCTCCATTCAATGAGCAACTTTCGGTATGTAACGAAATAAAGTTTCCTTTTTCAGATCTGTTCAAAAGTTTTTCTTTGGAAGCTATCTGGAATTCTTTGGCCAATGGGTTGTATTGAAGATACCCACTCGCCGTCATGATGATTGGATCGCTCGGTTGTACAAGTTTAGATAAGAATGTTGGATAAATTGCGATGCTATCCACCATGGCTGAATTTCGCCAAACAATGCCTGCCGTGATGGCCTGACCATCCAAGTTCTTCATCTTTTCTGCAACAGGTATTTGAATGTTCTTTGGGTCCAATTGTGCAGAGAACGACAACCAACTGCGTTCAAAATTCTCGCAGGTATGGTTGATTCGTGTAGCCCCTTCAAAGGCAATCAAAGGATTGGATGCGTTGATTGCTACCTTCCCGTAATAATCAAACTCCTTACTCAACTTAAATTCATCCTTCGTGTCAATTGCCCCTGAGGCAATGGTTTGGAAAGAGGTATCTAAGGTGATGCGTTTCATAATGATGTAGGTCAAGGCACTGTCTTTATCATAATAAGGATACTCTCCTGTACCTGAGTAAGCTCGTCGTCCGGTGACTTCCACATTTACTTTAACGAAATTGTGGTATTTCGTGATATAGTTTGCTACAATTCGAGCATTTGTAAATGGTTCCATCTTGGCATTTTTACGAATGGTAACCTTCATGCTATCTGTGTAAATACGCGCATCAGCAATCTCCAAATACGGAACCTTGTCGCAGAAAAGCGATTTTTGTTTCAAATCGTATTTTGCTTTCGGAGCGCGGAATTGAAGAGAGTCCTGCTTCGGATGTGTTGAGAAAAAGTTAGGTTGAGCTAAATCCAAGCCGGCATCGATAGAAACATCCGATTCAGATCCTTTTTCAAGTTGCATTTCATCTTTATCCATGAACCACTGAAACTTATCCATGCGGCATTGGTACTGATTGATGGGGAATTTAATCAACGAGGTCCCTTTGTTTGACACAAAATTTCCTTCCCGTTTTTTAAATGAAATATCGGCTTTAACATTCTCTGCGGCAAATGCTAGTGCATTTTCACCCGGTTCAGCATAAGTGTTTTTCAAATTAAATCCAGCGGTATCGGCCTTGATGTCCCAACGGTAAAAGCGGTAATTATCTGAAACGGTTGTAGCCTTGTTGAACGACATTAAACCCGTTCCACGAATGCCATTTTGTGTAACAATAGCTGTTCCTCTAAGTTTTGCCTCCGCCTTGAAAAAGGACAATTCGGCCTTTGGTGTCGATGACGCCCTCAACACACTCTGTTTAGGCTGATACGATATATAGGCTTCAGGAGATTCAACATCGGGAAACTCAATACCTGATTCTACAGGTCGATTGGTAAATTTCGCATAGCCAATTGTTGAGTCAGGCAAGAAACTCCATAATGAGGTCGCTTCTGAGGTTGATTGAACAAAATTAATTACCCCAGCACCTTGAAGTCCATTATTTGATAGAAGAATTTTGTTATCGTATTTCGCTTTTGTTCCGTAGAACTCATATCCACCTTCTGGTGTTCTAGTGGAGAAACCAAAGGAAAAATCAGGCATAATTTTCAAATCTTCCATAATTTTTGGAAAAATCCCTGCGGATGTCAGCTCCCCTTTAAGGCGGCTTAGGGTACTGTGTAATCGACTTGTTGTTACCGGATCTGTTCGTTGGTTCATCAATGACGATCTCACCTTGAATTCCTTTAATTACACTCAACATCGGTATTGGGCGATTAACATCTTCAACTTTTGTATTCTTGACTCTAAACAAAGTCGCATCCGTTTTTAAGATAGTCACCTTATTCTCATTGTAATTGTAATTGGCTGCTAAGGTGTTCATTTCCATTTTGCCAATGTTCATCCAACCGCTAAATTCAAAGTTTCGATTTTCTCGGATAGTCACTCGATTTAACGCAGGAAATAGCGTTGAATTCTGCACATCAGAGAGCACCACAAGATCTACGCCATCCAAATCAATGTCTAAAGTCCCAAGGTTAAGCTTTCCGAAATAACTGCGCATTCTTCGTTCCTCGGTTTGTGCCTTGTATTGTTTCACCAGGGCCTGTAAATTTGGATCTTGTCGAATTTGATCATCCGAATAACCTTTTAATTCCTTTGGACGAAAATCCGCAACAAAATTCAAGTTATCAAAATCCCTTTTACCTGCTTTCGACAATACAAAATTTTCGGTTTTTGGGTTTACCGTAACAATTTTGGCTTCAACATCATAGGTGATAAAACCGTAGCTAGCCAATTCGAGTAAGACTGGTTTTGCTTGGTCAATGATTAATCCTAAGGCCGTAGCAGCCTTTCCTTCCGTTAAAAAATACTCATCGTATTTAAAACAATAGGCAGAAAGCGAAGCAAGAGGATGCGTAGATTGTAAGCCTTGAAGTCGATCAAATAATCGTTCATCGAAATAATTCATGGATTCAAACCGAGCAACACGTTGCTCTGGAGAGGTCCCATAATCAAAGGTGAAAAATATATCTTGATCTCCATTTTTCCATGAAATTTTAGAAACATAAATATCCAATTTGTGATAACTATCACTAAATGGGGATTGTCCTGATCCTGTTGCTGTTCGTGTGAGATCTAGTGTTTTTTTATCGAGGTCATAATCGAAGCGCAGACCAGGATGAGTAATGGAATCGCCTGTATTCAGTTTCAGTGCAATTGCTGCATTATTCATTGTAATTTTCTTTGGATAAATGTAAATCTGCTGTGCGCTAGCCTTAACGAATGGAATACCTTCGCGCATTACAACAATTTTTGCTGGAATTTGTGGTGTACCAATGCCTACAAAACTTGCTCCTTGAAGTGAAAAACCTCCTTCATAATCAATATTCTCACGAATACCTTTAATACTTAATTTTCTTTCATATGAATTGAACTGCGGATATATGCGATCTTCTTCTCTATAAATGATAAATGCACGATCAGAAATCGTTCCTAAAGTTGGCTTTTGAAAGTAGGGTGATGTCAACATTACTGAGTCTGCTTGAAAGCTTGACATTTTAC
>JAJTDQ010000021.1 GCA_021300505.1 Cryomorphaceae bacterium | reverse complement strand
AATGACAATAGGTGTAAGGTTACCACAGGGGTCTGTAATTCCAAAGCTTAGATTTATTGTTTCGGTTCCTTCGACAAGTGCATCAGCAAACGCGTCAAAAGTGAATGTGATGTTTGTTTGACCGGGTGCAAATGTTACAGAATTGGGAATGTTGGAATAATCAACTCCTTCGGTTGCGGTTCCAGTGACGGTAATAGGCACAGTCAATGATGCAGTTGCTGCTCCTCCTCGTTCTAATGTTACGGTAGTACTTACACAACCTTCCCCCATTAAATCGGGATCGTTAAATGCGAGTTGTGACAATTCATACGTGATGTCAACGGGTGAGTTCGAGCTCAAACTGTTGGCTTGAAGAAAAATCCCGGAGTCGAAGATTCCATCCCCCACATCAGCAACAGCCATAATCAGATGATATGTTTCACCACATTGAACTTTCGAAACGGCTTCTAGTACATCGGTGAAGCCATCGTATTGAATAAAGAAAGGATTGACATTTTGTGGCTGAGTATTTCCATCGCCATTGTTATTGAAGAATGCCGAGTTGGTTATTCCATTCACATTATTTATAGATACAACAGCACCATTGGGTAAAAGTGCAATATTTTGATTTCCAATGATTCCAGGGCCCGAAATAAAAAAACCAAAGACATCATTGTACGACGAGTTGTTTGGTGGGGCAAATTCTGGATATTCCTCTGAACCAAAAACATATCTGAAACGAACGGTGTCGGAATAGGGGATAAAGTCAAATTCTAAAATTGCAGCATTGAATGTTTGTGTTCCATTGATGATTTGAGAGAGTAAGGGAAATCCACCATAGTTGTTGTCAACACCAGAATTTGATTCATCGTTGGGTCCTTGCGGTCCAGCACCATTGTCGAGAATGGTACCTGTTGTCATGGCAATTCCCTCTGTAATTCCTAAATTACTACCATTTGCTGTGAAGTAGCTGATGGCAGTGGGACTCCCGTTGTACGTGATGTTTGACACTGTTACACCAGCTCCCAACAACACATTCTGCACCAAGCTCGATGGACTTTGACCAGGGGTCGTAATCAACTGAGCATTGGCCGATATCATCGAAATGAAAAAGGACAATATGAGAGTGAGTTTCTTCAATTCCTTAACTAAGACGTTTGAGTAATTAAAAAGTTGTCGAAAATGGAAATTTTTCTTTTGGAAATGAATGTACGGAATTTCGAAGAACTTGTCAAGTATTTATTTGGTTCTCAACACAAAATTGAGCAGTTTTGTCGAATTACATGAATAAAATCAGAAATATAATCACTGCTTTAAAGCGCCGTGTCAAGTTCTCAGCTTCTGACCCGAAGAATTTTGAGGTGCAGTGGAGCTTTACTGCGAGCCGCCTTCAGGTGATATCACTATTGGTTTTATTAACGCTGCTTATAGGTTTCGTTATGACCATCATCATTGTGTCTAGCCCATTGGCAGGTTACTTTGGAACGGATGACGTCAGTATTGAACGAAGTCGTTTGGAACGTCAAGACAAAGAAATAACCCGTCTAAATAAACTTGTTGCGGCACAAGAAAAATATGCAAGATCAATTCAGTCCTTAATTTTAGGGAAGAATGTTGAAGAACAAATTGACACCCTTGCTCCTGAAGTAGCCCAAGATTTTTCATCGGAGATGAATACCGAATCAACTCCAGCTGAAATTGAATTGGCAAAAAAAGTCAAGAATGATTTGCGCACTGGGCAGAAACGACAAAAAGATACAAAGCAAATTATTTTAATGGCACCATTGAATGGCCGGCTACTCAGTGATTTTAACGTGTCTATACGTGAGGGCGTAGACATTGCAGCCAAAAAAGACACGCCTGTGCTAAGTTGTTTGGCGGGAACAGTGGTGTATGCAGGATTTTCAGCGCAGGAGGGCTATGTTATTGTGATAGAACATGCTGACGGTTTTGTTTCTAGTTATAAGCATGCCAAAGCAGTACTTAAAAAACAAGGTGATAAGGTTCAGGTGAGCGATCCAATTGCTCTCGTTGGGAATTACGGTTCAAGTTACAAAGAACCACACATTCACTTTGAGTTATGGCTCAACCAAGTAAGTGTAAATCCAGCCGATTACATTCGATTTGAATAGGCTAATCGCGCATTCCCTGAAGGGAGCATAGATTGAAATAGGTGCCTTTGAGTGACATCAAAGTTTCGTGATTTCCGCGCTCTATGATTTTTCCATGGGACAAAACAATGATTTCATCCGCTTTACGCACAGTGCTTAAGCGATGGGCGATAATCAACACTGTTCTGTCTTTCATCAATTGATCCAAGGCATCTTGCACCAACTTTTCAGATTCTGTGTCCAAAGCAGAGGTTGCTTCGTCAAGAATTAAAATGTTCGGATTTTTCAATACGGCACGGGCGATGCTGATGCGTTGTTTCTGTCCGCCCGAAAGTTTGTTCCCTCGTTCGCCAATGTTCGTATCGAAGCCATTTTCCATGCGTTCAATGAATTCATGCGCATTTGCAACACGCGCAGCGTCAACAATTTCTTCTAATGTGGCATTGGGCATTCCGAAGGCTATGTTTTCTCGAATCGAGGCGTTGAACAAAATCGATTCTTGCGAAACAATCCCAATTTGTTCGCGAAGGTCATGCAAAGAATAAGAGGTGACGGGAATGTTATCGATAAAAATGGTTCCTTTACTTGCGTCATAAAAACGTGGCAAAAGATCAGCAAAGGTAGATTTCCCTGATCCAGATTCCCCAACAATTGCCAGGGATTTACCCTTTTTCAATTCAACATTGATCTCGTTCAAGACCCATTCATCCTTGTATTTAAAGGAGACATTGTCATAGCGAATGGATTCAGAAAACGAAGTTATTGGTGTTGCATTGGCCTGCTCATGAATCATCTCATCGGCAAACAAGATTTCATTGATCCTGTCTTGTGAAGGTTTTGCTTTATTTAAATTCGCCAAACTCGTTGATATTCCCTGAATCGGACGCAGCAACTGGGAAAATACAATAATAAAGGTCAAGAATTTCTCACCGTTCAAATCACCATTTCCACTCGCATCTAAAATCATCGAACCACCAAACCACAAGAGGCAAAGCATCACGGCTGCCCCCAATGTTTCATTCAACACAGGAGAAAGGTCCCGTTTGCGAAAAGCTTTGGTGATTAATCTTTGATGTACGAGGTTGACTTGGTGAAAGGTATTCGTCACTTGTGCGGTAGCGTTGAAGGATTGAATGATGCGAATTCCACCTAATCCTTCGTCGATTGTCGAATAAAGCAATCCCATCTGCTCTTGTCCTTTTTTCGCGGTGCGCTTCAAGCTTTTGCCGATGCGTGAAATGACGAATGCCGAGACAGGAAGTAAGATCAACGATGCGAGTGTCAGTTCTGGACTCAACCAGATCAGCGTGCTAATGTTGATGAGAATCGCGATAGGTTCACGGAAGATTAATTCCAACATGCTGATTACGGCAATTTCGATTTCACCCACATCACTGTTCATGCGTGACATCAAATCGCCTTTTCTTTCATTCGTGTAAAAGGAGATAGGCAATCGTAAAGCCTTGGAAAAAATGGAATCTCTTAAGTCGCGAACTACAGCCATTCGCAATTCAGACTGATGCCAAATTGCTCCGTAGCGGAAAATGTTTTTGAGGAAAAAGGCGATGAATACCGTCACACAAACAAAGAACAAGGCATCCTTGGGGTCTTTTGCGACAAGCTCTTGCATGAAATACTCGTACTCTTGAGAAATATGCTTAGGCAAGGAAAGTAGTGAGCCGTTCCAATCTGGATTGCTCAAGGCTTTACTTTGAAGTGCTGTAGGTTTAAAAATCAGTTGAAGAACTGGAATAAACAGTACAATGGAAAGTAAGTTGAAGATGACAAAGAGTAAATTGCATAGAATGACTAGAAGTGCCCGCCATTTGTAGGCGAAGGTGTACTTGTAGATCTCAATTATTCCTTTCATTGCGCCGTCAAAGATACAGTTTGTTGTTTGATGTTCATTTTAAAGGGCGAACTATTGTTAACTTTGCACTATGGGTTCAATCAGACAGAACAGAATTGAAGGTGTCATTCAGGAGGAATTAGGCACGTATTTTCAACGCAATGCTCGCGAGGTTTGCCTTGGTGCAATGGTCACGGTAACAACTGTGCGTGTGACATCAGATCTTTCCTTGGCACGCTGCTACTTGAGTATTTTTGCCGGACCGGATAAAAAAGAAGTATTGGATAGCATCAATGTGCACTCAACCAAGATTCGTGGAGAAGTTGGAAAACGATTGAAAAACATGCGTAAAATCCCTGAGTTGGTCTTTCACATCGACGATTCATTGGATTATGCCATGCAAATTGATTCCTTATTAAAGAAGTAAACCCCATCAAGGTTCCATTTTACATAGCGCGTCGTTACCTAAAATTCGATCGGAAGAAAAACGTGGTCGGATTTATCACGCGAATTTCTGTGATTGGAATTACCATAATTACCGCAGCTCTTGTTGTACTTTTGTCCGCTTTCAATGGCATAGAGTCCTTGATTGAGCGCATGTATTCCGACTTTGATGCTGACCTAACTATTCGCTACACAGGAGGAAAAACTTTCCCGGAGGATGCCATTGACCTCATAAAATTGAATAAAATCGAAGGTGTTAAGACGATCTCTCGAGCAGTTGAAGAAACCGTGGTGTTGAAGCATGAAAAGAAATGGGTGAATGCACAGTTGATCGCAGTGGACCCCGACTTTCTTTTGATGAGCAGAATGAAGCAACACATGGTTGATGGTGCACCTGAACTTACAAATAACGGTCAACCAATGATGTTGGTCGGTGCCACTTTGTTGGATAAATTAGGTGGATTTATCCCTGAACGTTCCTTTGAGCAGTTGATTGTTTTTGCGCCAAAGCGTGAAGCTAAAATGAAGCTTGGGTCGAACCCTTTTCGCCAAAAGATCATGAATGTATCTGGCCGGATGAATTTCAATGGGAACAGGGAGGTGAATGGAGAAAAGGCGGTTGTTCCTTTGGAAGTCGGTCGCGAGTTATTGAATTATGAGAATGATCTTACTGCCATCTACGTGCAAGTAAAGGATGGCTTTGATCCGATGGAGTTGAAAGAGGAGGTAAAGAAAGTTACAGGCCCATCTTTTGAAGCCAAAACGAATCTCGAAAAGAACGCGTTGATTTTTAAAACCAGTAAATCGGAAAAGTTAATTGTGTTGGTGATACTTGTGTTCATTTTCATTTTAGCAGCGTTCAACCTGATTGCTTCGATTACCATGTTGTTTGTTGAAAAGAAGGAGAATTTGATGACCATGATTTCCTTTGGAGCAGAACGTAACTTTGTCTTTCGCATTTTCTTGTTTGAAGGATTGTTGATCTGTGCTAGAGGAATTTTTTACGGATTGTTTATCGGGTACCTGATATGTTTTATACAGATTAAATGGGAGGTACTGATGATGCCGGGAGCTGCTGGATTGCCTTTTCCAGTTCGATTGTCCGTCATGGACGCAAGTATAATCATCGGTTTAGTGACAGGGTTAAGTCTACTCTTTTCTTACCTCCCTGTGCGCTATCTCATGCGTCGCAATTTTGAACGCATCATGTTTTAATACAGAATTCCTTCATCACTTCTTTTGGAATTAAGTTCAAGATCAATCTTGTGTTAAAAAATCATTCATTTTTTCATTTGCACTCCGAATAATTGGTATATCTTTGCACCCAAATTGGCGAGGTAAAAGTACCTGCCAAAAGGATGTAAAATCGTTAAAAAGACACTCAAATGTCAGCAATTAAAGGAAGAATTTCCCAGGTTATTGGTCCAGTTGTGGACGTCAGTTTTGAAAAAGGAATGGCACTGCCAAACATCTTTGATGCGTTGGAAGTGCGTAAGTCTGATGGAACTCGTGTAGTTCTTGAGGTACAGTCGCACGTAGGAGAGAATGCTGTTCGTACCGTTTCGATGGACTCAACAGATGGATTTAGCCGTGGGATGGAGGTGACTTCAACAGGTTCGGCAATCAAAATGCCTACAGGAGATCAAATCCGTGGTCGTTTGTTCAACGTGGTTGGTGAGGCAATCGATGGAATCAATGTAATTGATAACTCGAATGGATTAGCAATTCACCGTGAGGCGCCGAAATTTGATCAGTTGTCAACAGCGACAGAGGTACTTTTCACAGGAATTAAAGTAATCGACTTAATTGAACCATACGCAAAAGGTGGTAAGATTGGTCTTTTCGGTGGTGCCGGAGTAGGTAAAACCGTATTGATCCAGGAGTTGATCAACAATATCGCGAAAGGTCACGGTGGTCTTTCAGTATTCGCAGGAGTTGGTGAGCGTACACGTGAGGGGAATGACCTCCTTCGTGAGATGCTTGAGTCAGGAATTATCCGCTACGGAAGTGAGTTTATGCACTCTATGGAAGAAGGTGGATGGGACCTGGAGAAAATCGACTTGAACGAATTGAAAGAATCCAAAGCGACATTCGTATTTGGTCAGATGAATGAGCCTCCGGGTGCACGTGCACGTGTGGCGCTTTCAGGATTGACTATGGCAGAATATTACCGTGATGGTGAAGGTGATGGACAAGGAAAAGATATCCTTTTCTTCGTAGACAACATCTTCCGATTTACACAAGCAGGTTCTGAGGTATCGGCACTTTTGGGTCGTATGCCTTCAGCGGTAGGATACCAACCGACATTGGCAACAGAAATGGGGGCGATGCAGGAGCGTATTACATCAACAAAGAGCGGTTCGATTACATCTGTACAGGCGGTTTACGTACCTGCGGATGACCTTACTGACCCGGCTCCGGCGAACACATTTGCCCACTTGGATGCAACGACGGTACTTTCACGTAAGATTGCGGAACTTGGAATTTATCCAGCGGTAGACCCATTGGATTCAACGTCCCGTATCCTTACACCAGAGATCGTTGGTGAAGAACATTACAATTGTGCGCAACGTGTGAAAATTACACTACAACGCTACAAAGAACTTCAAGATATCATCGCGATTCTTGGTATGGATGAGCTTTCTGAAGAAGATAAATTGGTCGTTCACCGCGCTCGTCGTGTGCAACGTTTCCTTTCTCAGCCTTTCCACGTAGCGGAGCAGTTTACAGGTATCCCAGGTGTATTGGTTGATATTCAAGAAACAATCAAAGCGTTTGATGCAATCTTGGATGGTAAATATGACCAATACCCAGAAGCAGCATTCAACTTGAAAGGTGGAATCGCAGACGTGGTTGCAGCAGGTGAGAAAATGCTTGCAGAAGCAAACGCTTAAGTAAAACTAAGAGTCAGAAACAATGCATTTAGAAATCATTACCCCTGAAACGAAAATCTTTAACGGTGAAGCAAACGCGGTGTTGCTCCCAGGATTGGACGGTTTCTTTCAGGTCTTGAAAGGTCACGCACCAATAATCTCTGGATTGAATAAAGGTGTGGTAAAGGTAGAGATGCCCGCGCCGATTGAGATTGATGAGAAAATGGCACGTTGGATCCGAAAAGATAGTACGAACCAAAATGTCATCCATGTAGAAATAAAGGGTGGCGTAATGGAGATGCTGAATGATAAAATCATCGTTCTAGCTGAATAAACGAATAATTTTGAACGGAAAGAGGGACGTGGGCAACCATTTCCCTCTTTTTGTTAAGGTATGTTAAGTCTATAAACGCCAAATGGTTTAAAATACGAATGTTTCACTATTTTCGTTAACGATTCCGAAAAACACTATGGAGCTTCTTTCTAAAATTGACCTTCAGCGCACCCCTCGTCATGTGGCCATTATCATGGACGGGAATGGCAGATGGGCCCAAAAGCAAGGGCACATGCGATTGTATGGACACAATTTTGGGGTTGAGTCGGTGCGTGAAACATTGAAAGCGGCCAAAGAATTAAAGATTGATTTCTTGACACTTTATGCCTTTTCAACGGAAAATTGGAACCGTCCTAAGGAAGAGGTTGATGGGCTGATGGACTTATTGGTGCGCTCGATTTCTGGTGAAATTGAAGAGCTGATGAGCAGCAATGTTCGCCTGATGAGCATCGGTAATATCGAAGGTTTACCGCAGTCGTGTATCGATGAATTGCACGATGCCATCGATAGAACGAAGGATAACACGGGGATTCATTTGGTATTGGCACTCAACTACAGCGCGCGATGGGAAATTACCAATGCTGTCCAACAAATTGCTCAAAAAGTAAAGGATCAATCTATTAATCCAGAGGAAATTACGGATGATTTGATTGGTCACTACCTCACGACAAGCGAAATACCTGATCCAGAATTATTGATCCGCACAAGCGGTGAACACAGAGTGAGTAACTTTCTTCTTTGGCAGATCGCCTATACGGAGTTTCATTTCACAGAGGTACTTTGGCCAGACTTTAAACGCGAAGATCTGTTCAAAGCGGTGCTCGATTATCAATCGCGTGAACGACGATTTGGAATGGTCTCCGAACAATTAACTTGATAACTATGATCTTGCGACTGCTACTTGTATTTTTCTTTGCGCTCATTTGTTCGGTTTCAAATGCCCAAATTGTTACTGCCGACTCACTGAATGGACCTGTTTCTTTGGGTGGCCCCGATATCAATTACCGCAGCCCACAGCAATATGAAATCGGGCCAATTCGCGTTGAAGGAGCGGATAACTATGACCATCAAGCGATTAAACTAATTGCAGGACTGCGTCAAGGACAGAAAATTTACATACCAGGAGATCAAATCTCAAAAGCAATAAAAAACTTATGGGCGGAAGGCCTTTTTTCAGATGTTGAAATTATGGCTGACAAAGAGGTGGCGGGGGTCATCTACTTGGTGATTAAAGTGCAGCCACGCCCGAAATTGTCACGATTTAAGTTCAAAGGAATCATCAAGCGAGAAGCGGACAAACTTCGTGAGGAAATCAGTTTGTTTTCAGGGAAAACGATTACAGAAAACTTGGTTTATCAAACGGAAAGCAAAATCAAAGGGTATTTCCGGGAGAAAAGCTACTATGGCGTTACGGTTAAAATCAACCGTGTTGTCGATACGCTCATGAACAATTCTGAGATTTTCTTGATTGACATCAACAAAGGAGCCCGAATTGGCGTGAAAAAAATCAACATTGAAGGAAACGTCAGTGTACCAGATTGGAAGTTGAAAATGGCCATGAAGGACACCAAAGAAAAGAAGTTGTGGAGATTCTTCAAACGGTCAAAATTTACGGAGGGAACCTATTCAAAGGACAAAGAAGCTATGTTGGCAAAGTTCAATGCCGTTGGATTGCGAGATGCGCACATTGAGTTTGATACCGTCTATTTGAAGGATGCCAAAAACTTGATGATCGATATCCGCATCAACGAAGGAGGTAAATACTACTTTGGAAACATCGATTGGATTGGGAACACCAAGTTTAGATCTTCTTACCTCGATACAGTGCTTGGAATTAAACGCGGAGATATTTTCAACAAACCGCTCTTAGAGAAACGCTTGTTTATGAGCGAGGATGGTCGGGATATGTCCTCCTTGTACATGGACCGTGGTTTCTTGTTTTTCCAAATCATCCCTGTTGAAACAAACGTTCAGGACAACCACATCAATTTCCAGATGCGCATTATTGAAGGGAAGGAAGCGCGTGTGCGACGAATTATCATCCGTGGAAATACCAAGACAAATGACAATGTAATTCGCCGTGAGATACGCACGAAACCTGGCGACTTATTCAATCGAAACGATATTATACGGACCCAACGCGAATTGGCACAATTGGGCTTCTTCAATGAACAAGGTTTCCAGGTCAATCCAATTCCAAATCCTGCTGATGGAACAGTGGACATCGAATATGTAGTCGAAGAAAAGTCTTCGGATCAGATTGAACTTTCAGGTGGTTACGGTGGAGCAGGTCCAACAGGGAATGGCCGCATCATTGGAACACTTGGTTTGACGTTCAACAACTTCTCAACGCGCAACATCTTCAAGAAAGGATCCTGGTCACCGCTACCAGGAGGTGATGGTCAACGTTTATCGATTCGCGCTCAAACAAATGGTCGCTTCTATCAAGGATACACCTTCTCATTTATGGAGCCGTGGTTGGGAGGTAAGAAACCAAATTCATTGTCCTTCTCGATGAACCATACAGCACTTGGGAATGGTTTTATTCCATCAAATGAAGCCTATACTGGGATTTCAATTACTGGTACATCACTTGGTTTTGGACGTCGTAAGAAATGGCCAGATGATTATTTTACAGCGTATTATGAGTTAAGCTACCAGTATTATGATGTAGTTGATGACTTGCGGTTCCCAATATTTCCTAATGGATATGCGAATGACATTGCCTTGAAGTATGTATTGCAACGCAGCTCGGTAAGTGCACCGATTTACCCACAAAGTGGTTCAAACTTTACGTTCATGGCGAAAGGAACACTTCCTTATTCGTACTTTGATAACATCGATGATTATTCAGGATTATCAAATCAAGAGCGCTATAAGTATTTGGAGTATTTCAAGATTAAGTTCACGGGTGAATGGTTCTTGCCATTGACTGCAGACAAGAAACTTGTCTTAATGCCACGCTTTGGTTTCGGATTTATAGGGTCTTATACATCCGCGAAAGGGATTACACCATTCGACAGATTTGCCTTAGGTGGTAGTGGTTTAACAGGTGTAAATCAACTTGGTGGTCGTGAGATCATTGCATTGAGAGGTTATGATGATAACTCTATCTCATCTTCAGCGAACGATCCAATCATTGCGAAGTATACATTGGAATTGCGTTACCCAATCTCATTGAATCCATCTGCGACATTCTACGCATTACTTTTTGCTGAGGCAGGAAACACTTTCCCGTCAATTGCGAAATTCAATCCATTCAATGTAAAGCGCGCAGCAGGAGTTGGTATTCGTGTTTTCTTGCCGATGTTTGGTATGCTCGGACTGGACTACGGACTCGGATTCGACAAGTTGGATTCATGGTCTAGAGATTTCATGAACGCGAATGGATCAGATGGTTCGATCGATAAAAAAGGCTTTTATCCGAAGTTGACATTTACAATTGGTATGAATCTCGGGGAACTTTAATCTTTGGAAACGCGCAATAAAATGACTATCTTCGGCGTTTCGCAGCAAAAATTAACGATGAAAAGTGTTATTCTTTCTTTTGTATTCGTACTTGGCACGTACTTTGCGTTTGCCCAAAAATATGCATACATCGATTCTGATTATATTTTGGAAAACGTTCCAGAATACAAAGAAGCAAAAGATAAGTTGGATAAGTTGGCGGATCGATGGACAAAAGAGATTGAAGAACGCTACGCTGTATTGAAGACGAAAAAAGAAAATTTTGCCCGTGAAGAGGTCCTTCTACCTACGGAAGAAAAAAATAAGCGTAAGGAAGAGATTGAAAAACTCGAAACTGAAGCAATGGAAATGCAGAAGTTGCGATTCGGTGTAAATGGAGATTACTTTCAAAAGCGTCAAGAGTTGATCAAGCCCATTCAAGAACGTGTTTACGACGCCATGCAAAAAGTAGCCTCGAAACGTAATTATTCTTTTGTGTTTGATAAAGCAAATCAAAGTAACTTAGTGTATGCGGATAATAAGTACGATATCAGTGATGAGGTATTAAAAGAATTGGGCATCACAGGTAATAAATAAACATAACCCTAAAAAACAAAAAATGAAAAAGTTAGTATTGGCTCTTATTGTAATGTTCACTGCTGGTGCGGCGGTTGCTCAATCTAAAGTTGGTCATGTGGACACACAAAAGTTATTTGATACAATGCCATCAAGAAAGAGTGTAGAAGCAGATCTTGCTAAATTTGAAAAAGATGGTTCTGACGAATTGCAAGAAATGTATAAGGATTTACAAACAGCTATTGCAAAGTTTGAAATTGACAAACCGAATATGGCTCCAGTAATGATTAAAATTGAAGAAGAAAAATTGGCAAGAAAAGAGCAGGCAATACAAGAACGAAACCAATCGCTTCAACAAGAATTACAAATTGTTTCGGAGTCTCTTCAACTACCTTTGTACCAAAGAATTCAAGAAGCAGTTAAAATTGTTGCTCAGCGGAAGAAACTCAACTATGTTTTGAATAATCAAGAATTCGGAATGATTTTATATGCTGATGGCATTACAGACATCACAAATGAGGTGATCACAGAGTTGTTGATTTTGGATGCAGCTGCAATGAAGAAATAAGTTTTCTAAGAAATAGATTAAGCGGCGATCAAGTTTTGGTCGCCGTTTTTATTTTCATCATCTCATGGACTTTTGTACCTTCGTCAAAGCTTATGACAATGAATTCAACCGGCCCAATTGGTGTTTTTGATTCTGGATATGGCGGCTTAACCGTTCTGAAGGAAATACGCAATCGCTTGCCACAATACGATTACTTGTATTTGGGCGATAATGCGCGTTCTCCTTATGGAAATCGGTCTTTTGATGTGGTATATGAATATACCCTCGAAGCCGTGAAAGAATTGTTCTCTCGAGGCTGTCCACTGATAATTCTTGCCTGCAATACCGCATCTGCAAAGGCCCTTCGTACCATTCAACAGAATGATCTTCCTTTATTGGCACCAGAAAATAGGGTTCTAGGTGTAATTCGTCCGAGTACAGAAGTCATAGGTGCCTTAACAAAGACTGGACATGTAGGTGTCCTGGCTACAGAAGGTACGGTGCGATCTGAATCCTATGCCATCGAACTACATAAATTTTCTCCAGACACTCGTGTGGTTCAACAGGCCTGCCCCATGTGGGTGCCATTGATTGAAACAGGTAGCCATATGACTGATGCTGGAAAGGTATTTATCAAAGCCGATGTGGACACCTTATTGCGCCAAGACCCGAAAATTGATGTCATTGTCTTGGGATGCACACATTATCCGCTCATTGGAGATTACATACAAAGTGTCGTTCCAGAAGGAATTCGAGTGATTGCTCAAGGACCAATTGTAGCAGAAAAACTAGAAACATACTTGAAGGCTCATCCTGAGCTTGAATCACGGTGTCTAAAGAACAGTAAAACACATTTCTTAACATCTGAAAACACAGAGGTTTTTAATCGAAATGCACAAGGCTTTTTAGGTATTGAAATTTATTCTGAACATGTTCATTTTTAAGGAATCATGAAGTTTAAATCAATTTCGCGAAACGCTTAAAAGTTGCCTCCGTTTTTCTTACTTTTAGCATCATTTTTAGATTAAGTTACCATGCGTGTAATCGCTCTTTTATTTTCCCTGTTTTTTGCTGCTGCATTGAATGCTCAAACATTGATTATCAATGAAGTATCAAATGGTCCAAACGGCAACAAGGAATATGTCGAATTAGTTGTTGTTGATACCGCGGTAGTTTACAACTGTTCGAGTTCAACTCCTCCATGTATAGACATACGCGGATGGATTTTCGACGACAACAGTGGTTATCACGGTCCGAGTGGTGTAGCAGGAGGTGCAATTCGCTTTTCGCAAGATCCAACATGGGCGTGTGTTCCTGTAGGTACGATTATCCTTTTGTATAACAATATCGACCAAAATCCAGCAATCCCAGCTGCGGATCTTTCGCTCAGCGATGGCAACTGTCGGATCGTAGCACCAGTAAACAATACGACGCTCTTTGAAACAAATTTAACAACGCCAGGTGCTGTAGCATGTTCTTATCCTGCAGTTGGATGGACGGCTGGTGGAAACTGGAATACAACGTTATTCGCCAACACCGGTGACTGTGCCCGTATCGTTAATCTCTCTGGATGTGAAGTGTTTTCGCTTTGTTGGGGTACTGACAACTTAAACAACTTGATTTACTACACAGGCAGTGGTCAAGATGATGTATGGTACTTTAATGGTAATGATCCATACAACCAATTGAACTGGTCGGAAGGTTGTGCAGATGGTGAAACAGCATTAGACGCCTTTACATGTGGAGCAGATATGCAAACACCGGGATTGCCGAACAACGCATTGAATGCTGCCTATATCGCACAATTCAACAACAACTGTACACCAATTGAACCCTTGGTAGCGAGTGCTTTAACCACTCAAAATGAGGTGTGCGGCTGTGATGGTCAAGCAAGCGCATCGGCGGCAGGCTCAATAGCTGGTTATACGTATCAATGGTTGAATGCGAGTAATGCACCTATAGGACAGACGACAGCAACAGCAACAGGACTTTGCGACGGAACGTATAAGGTCGTTATAACTTCATCCATTGGATGCACGGATACAGCAATCGTAACTGTAGCACCGATCACTCCATTAACTTTTCTGAATGCAGTAAGCAATGAAAACTGTGGGAATGGTGATGGTTCAATTTCTCTTCAAGGTCAAGGTGGAAATGGCGCCCCTTATACCTATTCCATCAATGGTGGAAATTCTTTCTCTTCAAACGGGATCTTCTCTAATCTTAGCGCAGGAACGTACAATGTCGCTGTGAAAGATGTGAACGGCTGTCAAGTGACTGGAACATTGACTTTAACATTTATGTGCGGGTTCATATGTGGCAACCGTAAACGACGACAACAACAACTGTCAAGTAATTTTTAACTTTATCATTAATGAGCCTGCTGACTTCCCTGTAGCAGCTTCAAATACATCTCCAATTTGCGATGGAGCGCCGCTGCAAGTGAATGAAACTGGAGGTGCTTCAACATCATGGACTTGGACTTCCAACGGTGCTGCGGTATTTTCAAGTACTACAGCACAAAATCCAACAATCACAGGTGCAGTGGATGGAGAAGTCTTCTCTGTAACAGCATCAAACGCTAGTGGTTGTTCACATACAGTGCAAACAACCGTTACGATTTATCCTATACCGACGGTTTCACTTGTTTCTACCGACCCTGTTTCATGCACGGGTACAGATGGGATAATTACGATCAACGGAGCGGGAACAGGAACCCTATCATGGACTGGAACCGCTTCAGGTTCTGCAAATGTTACCTTGCCTTATACACTAAACAATGTTTCAGGAGGAACATATTCGTTTTCATTGGTATCTAATCCTGGAGGATGTGTGTCGAATACCGCAACGACCACATTGATTGTACCGCCAACACCTGTATTGAATGATATTTCAGATGAAAGTGTTTGTGACACATACATTTTACCAGCTATTTCAGGAAGCAACTTAGGAACAAATGCGTCATTCTGGACGGGTTCAAATGCCTCAGGTACACAACTTTCAGCGGGACAATCCATTTCGAGTACACAAACCATTTACATCCATACTTCGGCGAATAATTGTACCGATGAGGAATCCTTCTCGATCACGGTTACACCAACACCTTCAGCACCAGCGGTTGGACCAGATTTGACGTATTGTTCTACATGGGAGATTGCACCATTGACAGCAATAGGAACGAGCGGGGTGTTTTCTTGGTTCTCAGATGTTGATTTAGTCAACCTCATTGGAACTGGAAATGCCATTGCACCATTCTCAACAATTGGAACATCTACGTATTATGTGAATGAACAAATCAATGGTTGTATAAGTCCGGTGTCTTCCTATTCGATTACACTCGAGATATGCGATATCATTCTGCCGACGGCATTTACACCAGACGGTGATAACACAAATGACCTTTGGGTGATTGTAGATTTGGATGTTGTTTATCCAAAGAGTACTGTATCGGTTTACAGCCGTTGGGGAGATAAATTGTACGAATCAAAGACGGGTGATTACGCGAATTCAGCATGGGATGGTACTTTTGAAGGAAAAGCTATGCCAGTTGGTTCGTATTATTTCATCATTGACACGGGTACAGACGCAGAAGATCTGAAGGGTATCGTTTCTATTGTTTTGGAATAATAGGTCTATGGGAGCTTGGATTTCATTGTCCATGCAATGAGTGTTGAGCGTTCAATGGCTAGGTTTGCCTTTTCTCCGTTGTAGTGTTCATGCACCGTTTCATGAAAGAGTGTTAACCACCGATCAAAATCATCCACTTTAAGCGGCAGTCGCGCATGGGCATCCATCATGTTTCCGGTATAACCTGTGCGGTCAATCAGAATAAAAGCCCAAAATTCAGCCACACGAGGGATATGCTTGCTCAAGTCCAATTCTTGAAAATAATGGCCAATGTGCTCATCACGGATCAATTTATCATAGAATCGTTCAATCAGAAACTGACATTCTTCGTAGGTTTCAATGTCTTTCACGTATTCTATTTTTCTTCCTTAAACCAACTGGCGTACTTCATGTAGTTGTTGGCTATGCGTTGCACTTCTCCGGCGAAGAGCTCAGGTGATAAAGTCTTTACTTTTTTTGCTGGCACTCCGGCATAGATGCTCCACGCTTCTACGCGTGTTCCTTCAAGCAATACAGCCCCAGCGGCAATGATGCAATTGGACTCAATATAACAATCGTCCATAACAATCGATCCCATTCCAATCAAGACATTGTCTTCAACTGTACAGCCATGCACCAAGGCATTGTGACCTATAGACACATTGTTGCCTAAGTTTACCTTTGTTTTTTCGTAGGTACAGTGAATCACCGCGCCATCTTGGATGTTTACCTTGTTCCCCATTCGAATAGAGTTAACATCGCCTCGCACGACGGCAGAGAACCAAACAGAACATTCGTCACCCATGATGAC
>JAJTDQ010000142.1 GCA_021300505.1 Cryomorphaceae bacterium | reverse complement strand
TCTCCCGTTGAATGGAAAGCATACTTGCCCGTTTCAGCATTGTAAAACTCTGACGATGCTGCATCAAGTGCAATGTACATATCCTCACCTGGCGTGAACCCAGCTTTTTCCACTGCTTCAATAACCACTTGTATCGCCTCCTCGTTCGAGCCTAAGTTAGGTGCAAAACCTCCTTCATCGCCCACATTGGTGGACATCCCTCGTGATTTCAACACCCCTTTCAACTCATGAAAAACTTCCGTTCCCCATCGCAATCCTTCAGAAAAAGAAGATGCCCCAAAAGGCATCACCATAAATTCCTGAATATCAATTAGGTTATCTGCATGAGATCCTCCATTAAGGATGTTCATCATTGGTACAGGCATCGTTACGGCACCTACTCCACCGATATAACGGTATAGACTTAATCCTGATTCTTGAGCTGCAGCCTTTGCTACTGCCAATGACGTTCCAAGGATCGCGTTTGCGCCAAGGTGTGATTTATTCTCCGTACCATCCAAGCGTAACATTACTGTATCGATTGCTTTTTGGTCGAAAATATCCATCCCATGTAGCGCTTCATTGATCAACGTATTCACATTATTCACTGCACTAAGTACACCTTTTCCAAGATACTTGGACTTATCTCCATCGCGCAATTCGACAGCTTCGTGCACACCTGTTGATGCACCTGAAGGAACTGCAGCACGTCCAACAACGCCATTTGCCGTTACAACATCCACCTCAACAGTCGGATTACCTCGAGAATCTAAAATTTGACGACCGGTAACTTTTACAATATAACTCATGCTTTCATTTGTTTCATGTTATCAATAAACTGATCAAACAGGTAGCGAGAATCGTGAGGACCTGCTGATGCCTCAGGGTGATATTGTACAGAAAAAACGGGTTTGTTCACCAATTCAATTCCTGCTATGGTATCATCATTCAAGTGACGATGTGTAATGCGAACCGCTGGGTTTGCAGAAACACTATCCTTCGAGATTACGAAACCATGGTTCTGGGAAGTGATTTCACCTTTCCCTGTTTTAAGATTTAAGATCGGATGATTGATTCCACGGTGTCCATTGAACATTTTCTCAGTTTTCAATCCTTGGCTTAATCCTAAAATTTGGTGTCCCAAACAAATGCCAAACACGGGTTTTCCTGAATCGACCAAAGACTTAACAAGTTCAATAGAAGATGGCATGGCGGAGGGATCTCCAGGGCCATTGGACAGCATGTATCCATCTGGATTGAAGGAATCCATATCCTCCTTCGTTGAATTCAATGGAAAGACACGAACATGACATCCACGCTCTACAAGACATCGAACGATGTTCTTTTTAACACCAAAATCGATAAGAGAAACTTTGAGAGATGGATTTTCTGGAGACACTTCATAGGCTTCAGCAGTTGCCACTTTCGAAGACAGCTCTAATCCATCCATGGAAGGCGTTTCTTTGAGCATGCCCTTTAATTGATCCACATCAAGAATTTCTGAAGATATAATGGCGTTCATTGCACCTTTACTGCGAATATGACGCACCAAAGAACGTGTGTCAATGTCTGAAATTCCAACAGTAGCATTTTTCAGCATAAGGTCTTCCAAGGATCCCTCTGCAGAAGGACGTGAAAATCCTTCGGAAAATTTCTTTGTTACAAGACCTGAAATTTTCATCCCATCAGATTCAATTTCATCCGCATGCACGCCATAATTACCAATATGAGCGGTTGTCATAATTAACAATTGACCATAGTAAGAAGGGTCAGTGAACACTTCTTGGTAGCCAGTCATTCCAGTATTGAATGCTATTTCGCCGGATGTGGTTCCCGTGTGACCTATAGCGACACCATGATAAACAGTGCCATCAGCCAAAACGAGTACCGCTGGTTTTCTTTCCTCCATCGGATTAATTTTGGCAAAGTTAGGGTTTCGTTTTGAACGACTAAAGAATGTTAATAAAAAAGGGGAGCAAAAAGCTCCCCTTCCTATCTTGAGTAAGAAATATTATTTCTCTTCTGAAGTCTCATCTGCTGCTGGAGCATCTGCCTCAGGCTCATCAGTTGATACTTCTTCGGCTGCAGGAACCTCTTCAGTTGCAGGTGTTTCTTCAACAACTTCTGCCTCTTCAACAACTGCTGCTTCTTCAACAACTTCTGCTTCTTCAACTACCGAAGCTTCAGCAGTAGGAGTTGTATCTTCATTTGTTGTTTCAACAGCGTCAACCACCGTTGCATCACCTTCTTCTTTTTTACCACCACGACGTGAACGACGTGTTGTTTTCTTCGCTTTCTCGTTTGTATAGATTTCATTGAAATCTACCAACTCGATCATACACATTTCTGCATTGTCACCCAAACGGTATCCAGTGCGGATGATACGTGTATAACCACCTTCACGTTCTGCGATGCGTGGCGCCACCTCTCTGAAAAGTTCAGTAACCGCTTCTTTGCTTTGCAAGTAGCTAAATACTGTTCTTCTCGAGTGTGTAGAATCTGTTTTACTTTTCGTCATCAGTGGCTCAACATATCCTCTCAGCGCTTTTGCTTTTGCTACAGTTGTGTTGATGCGTTTATGCTGAATGAGCGAACAAGCCATGTTAGATAGCATCGCTTTTCTGTGCGCTGACTTTCTACCTAAATGATTTACTTTATTACCGTGTCTCATTTCAAAATTTTATTCGATTGTTAATCTTTGTCCAATTTATATTTCGCAACGTTCATTCCGAAAGAAAGTCCTTTGTTATCTACAAGGTCTTCAAGTTCAGTAAGCGATTTCTTACCGAAGTTACGGAACTTCAACAAGTCATTCTTGTTGTATGAAACAAGGTCTCCAAGTGTTTCCACATCAGCTGCTTTCAGGCAGTTTAATGCGCGCACTGAAAGGTCCATGTCAACAAGTTTAGTCTTAAGAAGTTGACGCATGTGCAATGAAGTTTCATCAAACTCTTCAGTCTCCGCCTTCACTTCGCTGTCAAGCGTGATTCGCTCATCAGAGAATAGCATAAAGTGGTGAATAAGAATTTTCGCTGCTTCTTTCAATGCATCTTTCGGGTGAATTGAACCATCTGTAGTGATGTCAAAAACCAATTTTTCGTAATCCGTTTTTTGCTCTACGCGATAGTTTTCGATCGTATACTTCACATTTTTGATTGGTGTGAAAATCGAGTCAATTGCGATTGTTCCGAATGGGGCATTGGTTTGTTTGTTTTCTTCAGCTGGAACATATCCACGACCTTTCACAATCGTCAATTCCATTTCAAGTTTCACAGAAGGCTCCATATTGCAGATCACCAATTCTGAGTTTAACACTTGAAATCCTGAAGTAAACTTACCAAGGTCACCCGCAGTCAATTTATTTTGACCAGTAACAGAGATAACAACAGTTTCGTTATCAGTTCCTTCGATTTGTTGCTTGAAACGTACTTGTTTCAAATTCAAGATAATCTCAGTAACGTCTTCTACTACTCCTTTGATTGTTGTGAACTCATGGTCTGCACCTTCAATTTTAATTGACGAGATTGCAAATCCTTCGAGTGAAGACAACAAGATTCTTCTTAAGGAGTTACCAACGGTAATACCGTAACCTGGTTCCAAGGGACGAAATTCAAATTGTCCGTGACGTTCGTCGGACTGAATCATAATCACCTTGTCAGGCTTTTGGAAATCTAATATAGCCATGTCAGTTCTTTAAAAATTATTTAGAATACAATTCGACGATCAACTGCTCTCTGATGTTTTCAGGAATCATTTCACGCGATGGTGTGCTAAGCACTTTACCTGACATGTCAGATGAATTCCAATCCAACCAGTCAAATTTCTTACTGTTCGAAGAAAGTGAAGTGGTGATTGCTTCCAAGCTTTTAGACTTTTCACGAACACCGATTACATCTCCGATTTTCAATGAATAAGAAGGGATGTTTACCACCTCACCATTAACTGTAATGTGTTTGTGTGAAACGAGCTGACGCGCAGAGCGACGGCTTGGTGCGATTCCTAAACGGAATACAGTGTTATCAAGACGTGCTTCACATAACTGCAACAAGTTTTCACCTGTAATCCCTTTCATGCTTGACGCACGATCGAAAAGATTCGAGAACTGACGTTCAAGAATTCCGTAGGTATACTTCGCTTTTTGTTTTTCACCGAGCTGGATAGCATATTCTGACTGCTTTCCTCCTCTTCTTTTTGCCGGACCATGTTGTCCTGGGCCATACGCTCTTCTATCCAACGACTTATCCGGACCAAAGATTGGTTCACGGAATCGGCGTGCGATTTTGGATTTAGGACCTCTATATCTTGCCATACTATAAATTTATGTGAGGGGTCATGAATTAAGGCTTTCCTTCGATGACCGAATTCCCCAACTGTTAATAATTACTTATACTCGACGTCTTTTCGGTGGACGACAACCGTTGTGTGGAAGTGGTGTAACATCAATGATTTCGGTTACTTCAATTCCTGCGTTGTGCAATGAACGGATTGCTGATTCACGACCAGCACCAGGTCCTTTAACAAACACTTTCACTCTACGTAATCCGAAGTCATGTGCTTCTTTTGCTGCATCTTCGGCTGATACCTGTGCAGCATAAGGGGTATTCTTTTTAGACCCCTTGAAGCCCATCTTTCCCGCTGATGACCAAGAAATAACTTGGCCAGCATTGTTCGTCAAAGAGATGATCACGTTGTTGAAGGTAGCTTGAATATGCGCTTCACCCATCGCGTCTACTTTGACATTCTTCTTCTTTTTCTGATTAGACTTTGCCATTATTTATTTTATTAACTGCTCTTACGCTAATTATTTAGTTGCCTTTTTCTTGTTAGCGAATTCCACGCTGACATCCGATATCCATCAAACGTTTAATGTTCAATTGGATCTCAGAACGCAACTGACCTTCTGTCTTCACTTCGTTCACTGAGTTACGGATAGCAGCAAGCTGATCATCGTTCCATTCTTGAACTTTGATGCTTTCATCAATTCCGTTGTCTTTAAGGATTTTTTGAGCTGTACTTCTTCCGATTCCGAAGATGTACGTCAAACCAATCACACCTCTTTTGTTTTTTGGTAGATCTATACCTGCAATACGTGCCATACTTAATACTTATTACCCTTGTCTTTGTTTGAGTTTCGGATTCTTCTTGTTAATCACATAAACCCGTCCTTTTCTTTTTACGATCTTGCAATCTGCAGTTCGCTTTTTTACTGATGCTCTTACTTTCATCTCTTTACATTTTTACAGGATTGCTCCTATTTGTATCTAAAAGTTATCCTTCCTTTTGTTAAATCATACGGTGACATTTCAACCTTTACTTTGTCTCCAGGTAAGATTTTGATGTAAAACATCCGCATCTTACCGGAAATATGAGCTGTTATGACATGCCCGTTTTCCAATTCTACACGAAACATTGCGTTCGAAAGTGCTTCGATAATTGTTCCGTCTTGTTCGATTGATGATTGCTTCGCCATGCTTAGAATCCTGATAATTCGTTATCTGTTCTTCTACCTCTAACTCGAGTACCTTCCATTAACCCATCCATATGGCGGTTTAACAAATAAGACTCGATTTGTTGCAATGTATCCAAAACAACACCCACCATGATCAATAGTGAAGTTCCACCGAAGAACATTGCGAAGGCATCATTCACACCAGCCAACTTCGCCAAAGAAGGCAAGATTGCAATAGCTGCTAAGAACAAAGAGCCTGGAAATGTAATTCGAGAAACCAAAGTATCAATGTATTCCGCAGTTTCTTCACCTGGACGAATCCCCGGTATAAAACCACCGCTTCGTTTCAAGTCATCTGCAATTTTACGTGGGTTGATCATGATCGCCGTATAGAAATAAGTAAACACGATAATCAACACTGCAAGTAACACATTGTAAGTGACCCCGTAAGGATCTCCTAAGGTACGCTCAATAAACGAGCTTCCTTTTGTTGGATCACCTGCAAATAGCATCACAGGGATTGTCATGATTGCCTGAGCAAAGATGATTGGCATTACACCACTCGCATTTACCTTGATAGGTAAATAGCTTCTAGCGCCTTGCTCGTCAACTGCTCTTGCACCAACAACTCGTTTCGCTGTGTTGAGTGGAATTTTTCTCACCCCTTGAACGATTAGAATTGTTGCGAGCACGACAGCCATGAATAGAATGACTTCCAAAAGGATTTTCAATAAGTTTCCTTCAGCATTCGCTTTTCCATATTCCGCAAGGAATGCTTCTGGAAGGCGTGCTAGGATTCCTACTGTAATCAACAATGAAATACCATTTCCGATACCTTTATCTGTTATACGTTCACCGAGCCAAACCGCGAACATAGATCCTGCGATGAGGACTAAGATTGCGCGTGACCACCAGAATGCATCGGCATCCATGGGCATTGCAGAAACGCCTTCCCACACTTTACCTTGTACATACAGGGTAACGTAGCTTGGTGCTTGCAGTGCACAAATGACAATCGTTAGAATACGCGTATAGTTGTTAATACGCTTTCTTCCCGACTCTCCTTCATTTTGCATTTTCTGAACAGCAGGTACTGCCATCCCGAGAAGTTGCATGATGATTGAAGCACTAATGTAAGGCATGATCCCAAGGGCCATTACCGAAACATTAGAAAAACCACCTCCCGAGAACAGAGATAGTAGGTTTTCAATCATGTTGCCTTCACCTGGACTTGTACGCGTCTTTTCCAAAACGGTGTAGTCAATACCAGGCAATACAATGAAAGAACCGATTCGATAAACAAGAATAAGTCCGAGAGTCAATAAGATTCTCTTTCTCAACTCCTCTACCTTCCAGATGTTTTTGATATTCTGTATAAATCGCTTCATTTTAAAAAAATGTTGGCAAAGTTAATTAGATTTCTGAACAATTCCCGCCTTGACCTTCGATCATTGCTTTTGCGGAACCAGAAAACTTGTGTGCAGAGATATTCACCTTTGCTTTCAATTCGCCACGACCTAAGATTTTCACCAATTCATTACGTGAAACTAGACCATTGTCACGAAGAACATCCGGTGTAATATCTGTTAGATTTTTTCGTTCAACGAGTGCTTGAATGATATCAAGGTTGATTGCTTTGTATTCAACACGGTTGATATTTTTAAATCCAAACTTTGGAACACGACGCTGAAGTGGCATCTGACCACCTTCGAAACCAATCTTTTTACTGTAACCAGATCTTGATTTCGCTCCTTTGTGCCCGCGTGTAGAGGTTCCACCATGACCAGATCCCTGACCACGTGCGATCCTTTTATCACTCTTAACAGAGCCTTCCGCAGGAGTTAAATTATGTAAGTTCATTTCAATTCGATTTTAACGTTTTACCCTACAACCTCAACGAGATGTTGTACTTTTTTCACCATTCCCAGGATCTGTGGAGTTGCCTCTTTCTCGATCACTTGATTCAATTTTTTGAATCCTAGCGCTTTGATCGTAGCTTTTTGCACAGCGGGACGTTTAATAGCGCTTCTTACTTGCTTAATTTTAATTGTAGCCATCATTCACTCTATTAACCGTTAAACACCTTATCCAATGAAATTCCGCGTTGTTTCGCTACAGCAACAGCATCTCTCATGCGAGAAAGTGCGTCGATCGTTGCTTTAACAACGTTGTGCGGGTTTGAGGAACCTTGAGATTTCGCGAGTACGTTATGTACACCAACGCTTTCAAGTACTGCGCGCATCGCACCACCGGCGATTACTCCTGTACCATCTGTTGCTGGCTTCAACAAAACTTCAGCTCCACCGAACTTCCCTTTTTGTGCATGGGGAACGGTTCCTTTAAGGATTGGAACTTTGATTAAGTTCTTCTTCGCGTCATCGATTCCTTTCGTAATCGCTTCCGTCACTTCTTTTGCTTTACCGAGACCATGTCCAACGATTCCATGCTCATCTCCAACCACAACGATTGCAGAGAAGCTGAACCCGCGTCCACCTTTCGTTACTTTTGTAACACGGTTTACAGCCACGAGTTTGTCTTTCAACTCTATATCCGAAGATTTTACTCTATTTACTACTTGTGCTGCCATTTCTTAAAATTTAAGTCCACCTTCTCGTGCTGAGTCGGCCAACGATTTAACTCTACCGTGATACAAATATCCATTGCGATCAAACACAACGGTTTCGATTCCAGCTTTTAATGCTTTTTCAGCCACTTCTTTTCCAACAACTGCCGCTTGGTCGCTTTTGCTTCCATTTTCTGCTGCTTTGTTTTTGTAAGAACCAGCGGATGCTAGTGTTACTCCATTCACATCATCGATCAACTG
>JAJTDQ010000141.1 GCA_021300505.1 Cryomorphaceae bacterium | reverse complement strand
CAATATCTATTTTTTGAAGATCTGAAATTTCTGTCTCCAGTGACCAAGGAACGAAGTTCAGTGTGAATTTCGTTGCTCGCTCGATTGGTTTACCACCGATCACCAAGAACCGAAAAGAATAGTGTTCCGCTAATTCATTCAAAACGTTGAATACGGGCTCCAGCAGTGGGTAGTTATAGTCACCACCAATCCAACCGAAAGTGATTGATTTTTCATTGTTGACATATTCCTTGGGCGTAACTCGATCATAATCAACACAGGTAGGAATGACGTTTATGGCGGAATCTGAGACGAACTTGTTTTGGTCCAAGACTCTATTCTTTAGATAGTCTGAAGCCACAATGAATCGGCGGTATAACTGAAGACTCTCGTTAAATTTATCCCCATTTTCACGCATCAACCTGCCAAAAAAACTAGTGATTTTCTTAGGTTGCTTTTTTGCTGCTGAAAGATCGTCATCAAAGTCGAGGATCGCATTTGGATGGATTTTCAAAAGTAATTTCTCCAAAAACAAATTTCCGTAGTCGTTGAAAATGAGCAATTCACGTCGGACAATTACCGTTTCGTACTTTCTTGAATGCACGACTTGCCAAAACCTTCGTTTCAAACTTTTAATCAGAAACTGTTGATGGTCTTGCGCTAAAAGGTTTTTGAAGTCAAGCTCATTTAAAGGAGAAGCAATATTAACGGTAAACCCTTCTTTTTCAAGCTCTTCCGTCCATTTCTTTACTCTCCAATGGTACCCGGCATTACCTGGAAAAAAAGCTGCTAGATAGAGAACACTCTTGTTTTTATTACGGCGTGCTAAAAATGGATAAATGAGCATTCCGAGCAAGGAAAACCATTGGACGTAGAAAAATAAAAGTGCAGTTCGATATAATCTCAAAGCAAGTTCTTTAACTCTTCGAAAGTAATTAGGTTTAAAAATTCTTTTCGGCGATTGTTCAGTACCGAAAACTCATAGAACTCATTGACCAATTCGGTATGATTTCCGATCATTTTTGTTTTCGAAATGATCCCTACACCCCAATCAGTATCAATAGTACAAGATTGAATACTTGCATTGTTTCTCCATTTCATGAATCCTTTCCAAGTAGTGCCATTCCAATTTTGCATCGCCGGAGAAATCTCGTATTTGTGTTCCTCTCTCGCATGTGACTCAGTTGGTGGATTGCAGTCATGAAGCACAATAAATCCATCTTCTTTGATGAATTCCAATGCGTTTACAATGTCACGATCGACTTGCTCAGCAGTATGAAGGCCGTCGATAAAAATTACGTCAAATTGAATGTCTGTTTGCAGCACTTTACCAGCTCTCAATTGGTCAAAGAACTGATCACTTGTCAATACAAAATCAACTGGATTTTCTTTGAATTCAAGTCCTGGATCAACACTGTATTTGGTGGAAGCTTGGATGCGATTGAAGTTATCGGCAGGATTTCGTACACCAATTTCTAAATAGGTACAATCACGATTCAAGGTTGACAAAAGAAAATTGATGACATCATAGCGAAATGGTCGTTTTGCCATCTCTAACTCGTTCAATTTCTTCGATTCAAGGTGATACGAATCTGTTAAGAAACGCCCTCCCCAGTTGTAGTAGTTTTTTAATTTCGAAAATCGATTCATTACTAAAGTTTGATATTGAGATGATTACAGAAAATATTGTCTGAATCTCAAATGAACGTATTCCTTTTTCTCTTTGTCAATGGTTAAATTGAAGCCGAAAGGTACTAAATTCTGCGCTTTTTTAAAGCTAAAGCGTGTATGAAATGTTCCAATATACGTGAATCAGTAAAACATTACTTGAAGTTTGAATGTGTTCTTACGATTGTGTTTCATTATTCGACACCCATCGTTGGATTGGTCGCTCGATGAGAAAATAACTTATACATGCGATCGAATAGACCGTCATGAGCATCAATGCAACATTCACTTTAAACGGAATTTTCCCGTCGAGATACTTGTAGAAATATTCGTAAATCGGAATGTGAATAAGGTAGATGCAATAGGACAAAATGGCGGTGATTGTTACCCCGAAGTGCAGTAGTTTGATTTTAGAAAGCTGATTGTTGATTTCATTTTTATCGAAGAATGGAATAAGCAAGGCAAGTGAAATGCTCACTAGTGTGAAGCCAAAGGTAGAAGGAAAAAACAAGTGGTTTTGGTCCTTGCTTACGAGAACATTTCCTATTGAATTCATCATTAAAATAAATGCAATACTCACGACTGGGAAAATCAATCCGCTGAGCTTGTAAAAGAAGGTTTGATGATAGTATTTTATCCATGCAGCGAGCATTCCAATGGCAATGGAGTCAATGCGCAGAAAAGTAGATTTCCTGATCCAATTGTCGTAGTTGATGTTCGGGTAATTGTAGGCGTAATAGATTCGAGACGCAAGCGATAAAATGATGATGCTTAGAATAACAAAAAGTGTTCTATTCCTGGCATTCATCTTGCCGAAAATGCCTATCAGCAAGAGAAGTAGAGGAACCAATAAGTAGGTATACTCCTCAATGGCAAGGCTCCAAGATTGATTGAAGGTCAAAAGGTCAATATCTGTGATGTGGTAGGAGTTTTGAAGGAAAAACACATGTTTCCAGGGGAATTGTTCGTACGCGTAATGCCAGTATAACCCGAGTACAATGAAATACAACGGAAGTGTTCGCGCCCAACGTTTCTTCCAAAATGTGAAATATCCTCGAAATCCTTCATTCGATTCGGAAAGTTTCAGCAACCGACTTCCGATGAGAAATCCGCTGAGGACAAAAAAAAGTTCTACACCCCAGAATCCACAGAGATAAATGAAATGTTGATGTATTCGGTCTGTTGCAGAAATGAGGTTGCGATGGCTGTACAATACCAAAAGTATGGCCGCCGCTCTGAGGATATCTAATCCAAATACACGGTGTTGAAGTCCTTGCACAAACTGTTTCATTCGGTTAAATGGCCTTCAATCCAAGCGCAGTTACCAAAAACATTTCCGTAATTGTAATCACCGTGAATCGCCGTCAATTTATCACAGTCAATTAAACGTTCTGATGAAAAGACAGGTACACCATATTTGTCCTTAATCGTAGCAAAAATGTTGTATTTCTTTTGAAATGTATTGACGTTGAATTCAAATGAAATAAAGATGTCCTCATCACACGTGAATTCAGAGGAGGGTTCATTCTGTCCGTCAGTTATACGAATGCTTTTGAATGAAAGCTCTTGGTGTTCTGGTAACTCTTTTGAAGAGATAAATGTGTTTGACGCATCTGACTTCGAGGCGAGATAACTGTTGATGATTTTTTCAATAGGCCCATGTGCTTTCAATTCTCCATGTTGAAGGAAAAGACCGGTTGTACAGAGCGATTGAATGGCAGCCATGTTGTGACTCACAAAAAGTACGGTGCGCCCTTGAGTGGACACATCTTTCATTTTTCCAAGGCATTTTTCTTGGAATTCAGCATCTCCAACCGCTAGCACTTCATCGATAATCAAGATCTCTGGCTCGAGGTGCGCAGCAACAGCAAACGCAAGTCGAACATACATTCCAGATGAATAGTGTTTTACGGGTGTATCGATGAATTTCTGAACACCCGAAAACTCAACGATCTCATCGAATTTGGCCTTGACCTCCTTGCGTGACATGCCGAGGATAGTTCCGTTGAGGTATATATTCTCTCGTCCCGTTAATTCGGGATGAAAACCCGTACCAACTTCGAGTAATGAGGCAATACGCCCTGCGATTTCAATTTTTCCTTCGGTGGGACGTGTGATTTGTGATAAAATCTTGAGCAAAGTACTTTTTCCAGCACCATTTCGTCCCACAACGCCAACGACATCCCCTTTTTTGATTTGAAAGGATAAATCTTTTAATGCCCAAAAGTCCTCCGAACTCGATCCAGAACCTTTAAAAAGGGAAGTAATCGAAGATCGCAAGGAGTCATCTTTTTTAACTCCAATGCTGTAACGCTTTGATACTCCGCTAACATTTATGGCAAAATCGTTTTCCACGTTCTAAGATTTAGGAACAAATCTAATGATTTCTGTGTTGATGTTCATTTTCTGTGACCGAACTGCATGAATTCGCGACTTTTTTAGCACTAATTTTTATTCATTTCAGATTTAATTTTCTCACCTAAAAATAGGTTTGTACGTGACAAAAAAGAATGATAACTTTGATTGTACTATCAGTGAACTCATTTATGAAGAACAGTTACTCTATTGCATTTTTCAAATTCGGACTAATCATTTTGTTTTTAGTCAATTGCGTTGCTGTAATCGCACAGCCTCTGTCAGGCATTTTTCCGAAATATGGAGCAAATGTGCATCAACCACAGGTAACATTTCAATGGAATGCCATGCCAGGTGCAACGGATTACACCGTGATTTTAGCTACGAATGATGTTTTTACTGCGAACGTGACATCAAGTTCAGCGATTACGGGTACAACGTGGACATCTGGGACATTGCCCTATGGAATTTGGTATTGGAAGGTTATCGGCAACAATGGTTCAACTCAAACTGAATCAGGCATTAACTTCTTCAACCATTATATTCCTACGCAAAATAGCAACCTTTCATTTTGGATTTCGGCAGATGCTGGAGTTTCTTTGGATGGTAATGGTCGTGTTCAAAGTTGGACAGATCAAAGTTCAAATGCCCATGTGTTAACGCAAGCAGATGCTGCCAAACGTCCCTTTACGGTTGCTAGTTCATTCAACGGACTTCCTGCAATTAATTTCCAAGGTTCACATTGGCTATCCGGTGGAGATATATTAGATATCGGAACAAATAGCCGAACGATGTTTGTGATGGGGAATTTTAACGGGAACAATCAAGCATTTTTTGCTAAAAGTAACAGTGTTTCAGCTTCAAGTCGCTATGCTTTGATGCGCTTGGGCACACAAACAACAGTCATTTATCAAGAGTCGGCAGACAACCATTTATTGTGCCCAACTTCCACCTTGTCGTCAGCACTTTTCAATTGGGAAAACAATAGAGGAATAAGTTTGAATAAAATCAATATCAACAATGCAAACGTTGGGGTGAAAGCGATCTCGCCAACCTACAATTTCTCTTCGACATTCCGATTTTTATTGGGAGCATTCAATGGTTCGGGTGATGTTGGTGAGGCTTATTTACTCAATGGGAATATCAGTGAAGTCGTTTTCGTAGACAACCATTCGGCTGCTGACCAACTTGTAGTTCAAAAGTACTTTAAACACAAGTATATCCCGGATTTGAATCTAGGAGCAGACGTCAACAATACCGCTTATTGTGCAACTACATTGAATGCCACAGCGGGTTACACTTCACTTCTTTGGAGCACAGGTCAAACAACAGCATCCATCAGTGTAAACCAACCTGGGACCTATTGGGTGAAAGGAACAGATCAATTTGGGTTTGTTTGTTATGACACGATTTATGTAGCATATCCAACAATCCCAACACCTCCATTAACCGGAATTTGTGCTGGTTCAAGCATTACATGGAATGCAAATATCGGTGCTGGTTTCACGTATTTGTGGAGTACTGGTCAATCAACACCGTCACTTTCAATCACAGCTCCAGGTGATTATTTTGTGAAGGTTACTGATGGTTCAGGATGCTTTAGAAACAGCGATACGGTCACATTTACACTAGACAACTATGCCAATGTTGCCTATCTCGGTGCAGATACGTCATTGTGTTCGGGCAATTACATTTCACTTCAGGTAGGTTCAGCTGAAACAGCATCTTACCTTTGGGGGAATGGTTCGAATGGAACAAGTTTGTTGATCACGAACTCAGGGACTTACAATGTGCAGACAGTCAATGTAAATGGCTGTTCTGCTCAAGACACCATCAATGTTACCATTATTGGTGTCGCTCCTTTGGCACAATTCGCTGCGTCAAATCAATGTGACCAGCAGGCAGTAAACTTCACAGATCAAAGCGTACCGGTAGGCGCAAGCCCAATCGATGGTTGGCAATGGGCTTTTGGTGATGGACAAAACGCGACAATACCTAGTCCTTCATATACGTATGCTTCACCAGGTACTTATATTGTTCAATTGTATGTTTCACAGGGTGGTTGTGGTGCATACCATTACGATACTATTCAGGTGTATGCCAACCCACAAGTTGATTTTGGTTATGCAGGACATTGCCAAGGTGCGACCATCCAATTCTCCAATTTAACAGTTGCGGGTAGTGCACCCATTCAATCCTATGCTTGGGATTTTGCAATGCCATGGACGGGTGTGTATAATACATCGACAATACCGGTTCCGAATCGAATTTTTGACACGCCTGGCGAGTACTTAGTGAGTTTTCAGGTAATAGATGGTAACGGATGTAAGGACAGCATCGTTCGTTCAGTGGTCATAGATCCAACACCCCAAACTGCGATGGATGTGATCAATAGTTGCCAACTTGATGATGCAAATATTGTGAATTTGACGCCTGTTGAGCCAGGGCTGATTTACAATTGGAACTTCGGAGACAACTCTTTTTCAATTCTGCCAAACCCAGTAAAGAATTATGATTTATTTGGAACGTACATTATTACCCTCGACGTAACGAATACATTTGGTTGTGTTGGAACTGAATCGCAAGATATTGTGATCTATCCTAGGCCAGTTGCTATGATGGATTTAGGTCCAGCATGTGTTGGAAGCTACGGTGCCTTGGTGGATGTTTCGACGATTAGTGATGGAACTATCGATTCCACGATATGGGTAATCAATTCGACGGACACCCTTTACGGTATGAATAGCAGTTATTTGTGGAGTGCGTTGGGACAACAGCAAATTGAACTAACAACGTTTACAGCCGTTGGTTGTTCATCAACTTTAGGCAATTTTATTGACATTACTGAAACTTTGACGGCGTCTTTCACTCCGGCATCAACTATTGTTGCCGCTGGAGATCCAATAGCTTTCACAAACACATCTCAAGGGAATGGAATCTACTTGTGGAATTTTGGGGACAATACCTTTTCATCACAAGTTGATCCAAGTCATACTTTTGGCGACAACTACATCGATTCTACACTCACCATTTCCTTGATTGCCATGAATATCAGCGGTTGTATTGATACTGCTTATCAGACTATTCAAGTCCTTGAACCATCATTGGAATTGGAATTGTCACAGTTGTTTGTCGATGAGGTGGATGGTTGGAATGTCATTGGCGTCAGATTGAAAAATACTGGAACGGCTGATATTACCAAAGCATCACTTGTTTTACGAAGCCAAAAAGGTTTCCTTTTCACTGAAGCTTGGGAAGGGGTTCTCCACCCTCAAGCCGATACAATTTATGTGTTTAATGCGAAGCCAGTTGCCGGATTCTCTGACCAAGATCAGCAAGATGCATTCTATTGTGTTGATGGAGTGGGGTATAACGCAAATGGTGAACAAGAAAGCGATTTAACCAATAATTCAGTTTGCCTTGATATTGAAGGTGAGCGTGTGATTCTTCAGCCCATTTATCCGAATCCGGTTGAGGATGTGATGCATCTTTCTTTACTTGTTTCTGTGACATCCGAGGTGTCAATGGAATTAGTTGATAGTCGTGGACGTTTGGTGAAATCGATCCTGTCTAATGCAACCCTTGATCCTGGTGTCTTTTCGTACACCATTTCTGTAGCTCAAATCAATGCTGGAGCCTATTTCTTGCGCATGACCACAACTGATAGCACGGTGGTTGAGAAGGTGACGGTTAAGTAGTTTTTTAAGACAAAAGACCGTCCGCTTGTGCGGACTCAAAGACATTAAGACAAAAGACTAGTTCAAACTTCGACCTGCTCAGTATTAAATTTAGACAAAAGATCGCTGCGCTGAAGGACAAAAGACCGCTACGCTAAAAGACTAGATTAATCTTCGAATTGTTTAGTAGTACAATACTCTGGAATTCGAAGAAGAATTAAGTCCATTGACCATTGTCCTTTGTCCTTTGTCCTCGAGTCCATTAA
>JAJTDQ010000140.1 GCA_021300505.1 Cryomorphaceae bacterium | reverse complement strand
TTCAACGCCGAGAATCCGTTGGTAATCATTTAAGGTCATTCCATTGGCTTGCAAGATGCGCTCTAGTTCTTTCATTACAAGAATTATTTCGCGCTTTGTGAGGGGCGTGTAAGAATGATTTGCGAACTGTTTGTGTTCAACTCCGAAGTAGTAATCGCCATTGTAGCGACCGTAGTACCCTCGCTCCTGATGCTGAGATAGTACGTAATCGACCGTATCGTAGTGTTCCACACCCTTGGGCTGCGCGAGAACAGTGCATCCAAGCACCATTCCTGCAATAATGCATGCGAATCTCATGTTGCTTCTTTTTTCATGTTGAAATTATAGGTCTCCGCATACTCAAGCATAAGATTTTTCAATTCTTCATCGCTCTTTAAGTTATTCAGTGTATTCTGGAGATTGTTGCAAAATTCCTTCGAAATGTTCTTGCCAAGTTTACGAGATGATGGCGTAAATTCAACCGTCAACCCATTCAATCCCATTGTGAAAAACAGTGTAATCAGCAACATTTCCACATATTCTGGGTGATCAAGTAAATCATATTTTTCCTCATTCTGCCCCTTCGGATGGAAGGTCAAGACATAATCAAAGGTCTTTGCGACTTGAGATTTTCGGCAACAATAAATTTCGGCTACATCTTCTTCGTACGTGTGTATGACCACCGAGAAAACATTTAGGTACTCATGTATTCCGACGAAAATATCTGATCGCACAGTGTGTTCATATTGCACAAAGGCATCGGTGAAATCGTGCGTAGCCGTACCTAGTTTGATCATTTTATCTGGTAGTTCTGGCATTGCGCCCATGAATTCTGGGCGCAATGTATAGGATGAGATGTAATAAAGATTCGGAATAATCTCTACAGAATGATGATCAAGCATGTTGTCAAGTGATTGATCTTCTGGTAAGTTTAGCGCACTTGCGCGCCCTTTTCCAATGATGAATCCATGTCCACCATAGCGGGCAAATAAATCTCTCATGGCTGTTTTGTTTTTGGGATTGTCGCTTCGTTTGGTTGCTCGTATGGTTCAGAAATGATTTGTAAGGTCACATATTCTCCCTCGTCAATGCGGTAAATAGTTGCTGAATAGCCGTTGTCATTATCTACGAACCAAAACATGTCGCCAGCGTCGTCTTTTTCTCCATTCGCTAGGGTAAGGTCCCAAGGGGCGAGAAGTTGTTTGAGGATCGAATCGGAATTCGCCTTTAGATCGTAGAAAAACAATCGATTTTTACCCCATTTCGCATCTACATTGTGCCACTGACCGATGGGTACGGATTCTTTTGGACGGAGAGTTGTTACACCTACTTGAGCATAACTGCTTGCTGCGAAAAATAGCAGCGCTGAAAAAAGGATTTTTTTCATGATGAAAAATTTAAGTGGTTAAACATTTCATCAAGAGTATATTGCTTGGGATTCCGTATTGTTTTAGGCCTCGCCTCACATCTTATGTCCACCGTTCCTCGTCAGGTCGGTTGGCATCCACACGCAGTGGAACTCTTGATGTTTGTCTTATAACTTCAGGTTTATTGAAAAGTAACAGGGATGAACTATTTTTTTTTGATTTTACCGTGATGGGTTATCCGTTCCACCACTTATCTTTGAGGAAACCCGCGCTTATGACTATTTATTTGGATTTCGATGGAACTGTTGTTGAACATGCTTATCCCGCTAACGGCTCACTGAATCCAAGAAGCTTAGAAGTCGTTCGAAGATTGCAAGATGCAGGCCATAACATCGTTCTCAATACCTACCGTGCTGACCTCAATGACGGGAGTTTGGAAGAAGCCTTCCGATTTTTTGCACAACATGGTCACATTATACTTCCTATTACCTCACATACTCCGCGAAAAATGAATCCCCCAGCATGGAATTGGGAGGAAACGATGCGTTCTTCCATTCTATACATCGATGATATCTGTAAGGGAACTCCGATGGTTCCAAACAAAACTTTACTGTATGGCCAAATGGTGGATTGGATTGTTCTTGAATCCTGGTTTTCGGATCAAGGCATCATCTGATATGTTTCTACCTTTGCTTACTTAAATATCGAATCGCTCAATCCTTTGTTGACCGCGTAATCCGTCAAAGTGATGGTAATGGTTCCCTTGTTACCTGCCTTTTTCTTTTTTTCAGCACTTGATTTATTGATGTCGGCAGCCACACTTTTGGGCAGTTTGAATTTCTTTATATCGATCTCAAAAACCATCTTACTCGGCAATCCATATTTTACTTGATCTCCGTAGGTATAAGTTGTTGTTACGGTACCATTGCTTTTTGTTGTAATCTGCGACTTCATGATGACCGAGCGCTCTGGATCAATCCACAACTTCGCTAGGATCATTTCGCCACCACCCGAATTTGGAATCACAGAAATCAAATAGGTTTTTACACCACCTGTTGTCACGGTATCGTTGATCACAGCGATGTAATCTTTCTTCGCTAGGAAATTATTGATGTCTGTGAATCCTTGCTTTGGCAAGATGGTAATTCCCTTTGATTCAACCTTAAACTTGTCCTTCTGCTTGAAGTAAATCGTAGCCTCGTTCGGTAAAATCTTGATCATTGGAATGTTGGCTTTGATTGTTGCCGACGCCTTATAATCTTTCACTGAATTCAGTTTCGTCAAAACCTTTGACACGATGTTATCCGCCGTTTGAGCACTCGTCAAAAGTGGAAGTGCAAGAAGCACAAAGAGTTGAGCAATTTTTCTCATGATGTAATGTCTTTTTTGTTGAATCGGATCACGGCCACTGTAACGAGTACTACGTTGTGCACCACCAAAATAATCACAGATTCGCGGATGGCCGACCACGGAACAGGATCTTCGAAGAAGCTCCGCCATGATGCCATGTGCGTAGTGAATAAATACGGTTTAATGGAATCAAAAACAGTAACATCTAAGCTTCCAATGATGGTAAAGAGAATGATGATCGACATGGTTGCCACAATGGGTCCGATGGAGTTTTCAGCGAAAGCAGAAAGGCAAATCGACAGGGATGACACGGTCAGTAGGGACAAAAAGGCCACACAAAATCCCGCACCAAAGCGCCACAAGACATCCGCTTCGGGAAGGATCACCAATCCATCGGAGTTGAGGACAATCACATCGCCTGTTCCAAAGATTGCTGTCGATACAAAGATTGCCAGGAATCCCATCCAAAGGATGATGAATAGGGTATAGGCGGCTCCAGCTATAAACTTTGAGAGGACGATATTGGTTCTTGAAATTGGTTTGGTCGCCAACATGCGAATGGTACCCATAGCTGCTTCTCCAGCAATTAAATCCCCAGTAACTAAAGCAACGAGCAAAGGCACGTGTACGATGAGCATTTGAAGGATTATAAATGCAATGAGGTAGCCGTTCAAGATATGTCCATTGAAGGTCAATGTTTGTTCAAACGATGCAGTGACAAAGGAAATGATGGATTTTCCGTCGGCTTTCATCGCGAAAATGATGATGGCAATGAGCAAGGTCAATGCCCCTACACCGAGATAAGATCGAGGTTTCGCAAGGATCTTGATGAATTCGTTCCAAGTATTTTTAAGCAACATGTTCGGATGAAATTATATTCATGAAATAATCCTCAAGTTTTCGCTTCGGTTCAATCGCATGGACTTCAATTCCTGCGTTGACTAAGAGTTGATTGATGAGGTGTACTTGGTCTTTGTGGACAGGAAACTCCAATTCTCCCTGATTCAATTGTGTGATTAGGGTCGTTGGGTGGGCAGATAGAATCACTTGTTTTGCCGCATTAGCATCGTTTGTTTCTATGCGCACTTGTAAATCATTGGCGTCTAGTAAGTCTTGAACGGCCCCTTCAACAATAGTTTTTCCCTTGTTGATGATGACCATTCTGTTGGCGATCAGTTCAATTTCAGACAGTTGATGCGATGAAAGCACCACTGTTTTGTTTTGTTCTGTGCGCAATCTCAAGATGAGGTTTCTTATTTCAACGATTCCTTGTGGGTCAAGTCCTGTTGTTGGTTCATCCAAGATAATGAGTTCTGGCTGGTGCAACAAGGTTTGAGCGATACCCAAGCGTTGTTTCATTCCGTGAGAAAATCCTTTCACCTTATGTTTGCCGCGATCGCCGAGACCAACAAAATCGAGCATTTCGGCGATATCCCTTTTCCCCACATTAGCACCGGATATACGCGCAAAGATCTCAAGGTTTTTTTCCGCGGATAGGTACTTGTAGAAATCTGGCTTTTCGATAATACTTCCGATGTTCGCCAAGATGGCAGATCGCTCATTTGCATAGGACTTGCCAAAGAGCTCAACCTTACCAGCATCTGGACGAATGAGTGAGAGCAAACAACGAATGGTGGTGCTTTTTCCTGCACCATTTGGGCCGAGAAAGCCAAAGACATCTCCTCGGTTAACAGTGAATGAAACATCCTTCACGGCTTCGAATGTACCGAAGCGTTTGGCGAGATGTTCAACACGTATGATGGGTTCTGTTGTCATATAAAGGATAACAAGGTAAGAAAAACATTGTTCCTAATTCTTAAAAAATTAATGTGTTCACTTAAATGAAACAAAGAGTTTGAAATAAATTAATTCGAGAATTTTTGAATTAAAATTAGGTTTAAATGCAATTCACTTGCACATGTGACTTTTACACAAAAATTAGGAAGATGAAAAAAATATGGATTCTTTCATGTTGTCTATTTGGTCTGAATGTCTCTGCACAATCGATTGTAGCCTCATGGAATTTTAACTCAACAGCAAACGACGCCAATGTTGCAACGGGTGTGTTGACACCAGCAATTGGAACTGGACTTGTTACGCCAATAGGTGGAATTAATCAAACCTACGCGACTGGGTATCTTACCGATCCGAATTTAACGGATAACTCAGGGATGCAAACAACAAATTATCCTGCAGCAGGGACAAATCCTAAAACAGCTGGAGTGCAGTTTGATGCAAATACCGTTG
>JAJTDQ010000020.1 GCA_021300505.1 Cryomorphaceae bacterium | reverse complement strand
TGTTCGTGACGGGTATGTCGAACATTCGCGACGTGATTCCTTTCCCACGAACACCGCAAAACGCAGAGTTTTAAGTCAATTGTTAATCTGTTTTCTTGACAAGTTCGATATTGTGCACAGGCTGGTAAACAAGGGGTACCTGCTCCACAACAACATCCGACTTGTCAAGCCCGAATGCTGATTGATCGCTTAAGCTGTGCTGTTTTAGCCAAAAATAGGAATTCAACAATATGCCTTCGCGCAATGTAAATTCATTTTCTGCAGAAAGGAATTTCTCAATCACCATAAATTTAAAGTCTGGTTCATTGTTGTATTTCGTTGAACCATCCGGGCGATTGTGAAGGTTGAGTTCCTTGTTTTTAATCAAGTCCTGGACTATTTTCTTGAAGTACAATTCCGTTCTTGGCTGGACTCGGAATCCAACGTGAATGTTGATTTTTATGATTTTATCATCTACGAGCTCATTCACATCATAACATAGCGTATAGGGCTCATTCGTTCGATGTAGGTGCAAAAACCAATAGACGTCTGCACGCTTGGGCTTTTTCGATAAAATAGACTTAATGATTTTTTCTTCAATTTCATGTTTCACATTGGCCTTTGTTAAATAAACCATGTGCGTAGCGAATTTTGGAATCTCCTCATCGTCGCTCAATTCTTTGATCATCGGCACATGTTCGCCGAGATCCACATATTTCGTGAATCGATTGGTAATTCGTCTTCCTCGATGAATGGTATACATGATGAAAAAGAAGATGGAGGATATGATTAAAGTGATGTATCCACCTTCAGGAAACTTCTGTACATTGGCAAGAAAGAAGGTGATTTCAATTGAAGCAAATACAAGCATGATAATCATCACGAGGACTTTATTCCAACGCAGTTTGTACCATAAGAAAATGGTAAGTAAGAATGTGGTAACCATCATGGTAATCGTAATCGCCAATCCATAGGCCGCCTCCATGTTTGAGGATGTTTGAAAATGTAGAACCATGAGTACACAGCCAATCCATAGAATGATGTTTACACTTGGGATGTAAATTTGCCCCTTCATATTGGATGGTTGACGTACCGCTACGCGTGGCCAAAAGTTTAAGTTCATGGCTTCATTGATCAAGGTGTAACTGCCGCTAATTAGTGCTTGAGAAGCGATTATGGCAGCCGATGTAGCGATGATGATTCCTGGAATCAAGAACCATTCAGGCATGATTTCATAGAAAGGATTGAGTCCGTGCATGGTCGCACCTTCACCTAATCCCATCAAATAACTTGCCTGCCCCATATAGTTCACTACGAGACAAACCTTGACAAAAACCCACGTGATGCGAATGTTCTTTCTTCCACAGTGACCTAAATCAGAGTATAACGCTTCTGCTCCCGTTGTAGCAAGAAATACAGCTCCCAAAAGGACAAATCCCTGTGGATAGTTGACCAGAAAATCGATGGCATACATCGGATTCAGCGCATTAAGTATTTCCGGATTTTCAAGAATTTTCGAAAATCCAAGAACAAAGAGCATCGAGAACCAAATCATCATTGCAGGACCGAATACATATCCAACAGTGTGTGTTCCAAAGCGTTGAAAGAAGAACAAACCTGAGATAATAACAATCACAATAGGAACAGTATGAATGTCTTTTAGGGCCTCAAACTTTGAAAGTCCCTCAACGGCGGAAGAAACCGAAATAGGCGGGGTTATAATTCCATCTGCCAATAAGGTGGATGCACCAATGATGGTCGGAATCAGTAAGAATTTTCCGTAGCGCTTCACTAAAGCGTAAAGGCGATCTCCAACAATGGCTTTAAGCACGTACAATGGACTCGTACCGATATCACCATAGATGATTCCTAGTGCAATTAATAGCGACGCGGCTGTGACTTTGTTGTTTGGTGCTGACATATTTGTGAATTTTTCTAAGAACCGATTTGACAAAAATTATTATACAAGTGTATCTATAAATTGCCTTCAATACACCAGAATTGATAGTTATTTTAGACTTTAACAATATTCAGCACTTTGAACTTTTCTTACTAACTTCGGACTGTAGTTGATTGAATCACTATTGCTTAAAAAACCATGGCTCTTAAACAATATCTTGTTCAAAAATTAGAACAGCGGCTGTCTCCTCAACAGATTCAGTTGATGAAGTTATTGCAGGTGCCGACGATGGAACTTGATCAGCGCATCAAACAAGAAATCGAGGAAAATCCAGCGTTAGAGGAAGGAGCCGATTACGAGGAAGATGAGTATGACAATGCCTCTGATGATGAGGATGAATTCGATAACGACGATCCCGACTTTGATATTTCAGATTACATCGATGAAGATGGTTCTGACTACAAAACCAAAGCAAATAACCACAGCAAAGACGATGAGGAACGCGTAATTCCTTTGTCTGGGGAATCTACGTTTCAAGAAAAATTGACGGAGCAGTTGCAGCTGTTGGACCTCGATGATACGCAATATGTAATTGCAGACACCATCATCGGTAACTTGGATGAATCGGGTTATTTGAATCGTGAACTTGAATCGATTGTTGATGACCTTGCGTTCTCAGCAAATATCATGGTGACGGAGCAGGAAATTGAAGAAGTGCTTTTAGTTATTCAGAAGTTAGATCCTGCGGGGGTGGGGGCACGCGACCTTCAAGAGTGTTTGTTGATCCAAATCAATCGCAAGCAAGATGGCGATATTACACGCTATACGGCCAAAGTTATCCTGGAGCAGTTTTTCGAAGAATTCACGCGCAAGCACTACGATAAAATCACGAAGAAACTCGAGATTGAAGACCAAGATCTAAAAGAGGCCATCGATGAAATTCTGAAGTTGAACCCGAAGCCAGGTGGTTCCATGAAAGAAACAGCCAAGAACTACCAACAAATAATTCCAGACTTTCTGATTACAGAATTTGAAGGTAAGCTCGAACTAACACTAAACAGCCGAAATGCACCTGAATTGAAGGTGAGTCGGGAATATGAGCAAATGCTCCGCTCGTATGCTGAAGGTGCGAAACGATCGAAATCGGATAAAGATGCCTTGATGTTCATCAAGCAAAAACTGGATGGTGCCAAGTGGTTTATCGATGCCATCAAACAACGCCAAAACACGCTCTTGTTGACCATGAACGCCATCATGAATTATCAGCGAGAATATTTCCTGACGGGGGATGAGTCAAACCTTCGTCCAATGATTCTAAAGGACATTGCCGAGATTGTCAACCTTGATATTTCCACCATTTCACGCGTTGCAAACAGTAAATATGTGCAAACTGGGTATGGAATTATTTCATTGAAGTACTTTTTCTCGGAAGGTCTTTCCACGGATTCGGGTGAAGAGGTTTCTACCCGTGAGGTGAAGAAAATCTTGTCAGAAGCCATTGAAGGGGAGCAAAAACGTCGTCCTTTGACGGATGAGCGCTTGGCGGAAATACTCAATGAAAAAGGATACAACATTGCACGCCGAACGGTGGCAAAATACCGTGAGCAACTGAACATTCCCGTTGCCCGTCTTCGTAAAGAATTGTAATGAAAATAGTTTCACACCTCATATCTTGGCTGTTCTTGCCTTTATTCATGCCAGTTTACGGTTTGCTACTGGCGATGTATGTACCTTCTGAGCAGGACTATTTTTTCAATGAGGATTCCATCTATTATCTTCCTCCAAAAGCGAAATTGGCCATTTTGTACATGTTTTTCATTTTCAGTATTCTGGCTCCTGCACTGTCGTTCATTATCCTACATAAACGAAAAATCATTTCGACGATAGATATGGAAAATCAGCGTGAACGTAACATCCCAATGTTCATCATGCTGGCCTACTGCCTTGTGCTCTACATCCTTTTTGTATATAAGGCGCAAGACGGAATTCTACCGAAGTACATTTATGCCTTACCACTTGCTGGCGTTTTGGTTACGGCTTCGTACACCTACATCAACCGTTGGATAAAGATCAGTTTACATGCTGGAGGCGCAGGAATTTTTACAGGATTCTTGATGGCTTATGCAAGTCAGCAGGTGGAACACCAATTCTGGATCTTGCCAATGGCAGTGCTTTTGTCGGCAACAATCATTTCAGCACGACTATATCTCGGTAAACATCGACCTATTGAGGTATACACAGGATGGAGTATCGCTGTTGCCATTACCTTTATCGTTAATTTTTATTATCCAGCTTAATGAAGATTACAAGAAAACATGCGCCAATCGCTCTGTTAGGAACACTGTGTCTTTTCCTTTTTACCGCTTGTGGTTTAATGGGCGAAAACAGTCAAGGCAAAGGGTTCAATCTATTTACCTTAGAACAAGACAGGGCACTTGGTGCTCAAGTAGCACATGAAATAGACAGCAACAAACGCGAGTATCCCATCCTGGATTCAGTTCAATACAAGTCGGTGTATCAATACCTCTATAAGGTACGTGACAACATTTTGAATTCCGGTCAAGTAACACTGCGCAATGAATTTGGTTGGAAACTTCATGTCATTCACAACGATAGTGTACTCAATGCATTTTGTACGCCAGGAGGATATATTTACATCTACACTGGAATTCTTAAATACCTTGATTCTGAGGATCAATTGGCTGGTGTCCTTGGACATGAAATTGGACATGCTGATTTGCGGCATTCCACCCGACAAATGACAGAAATGTTTGGCATTCAGTTACTTTTGGATGTTCTTGCGGGCGACCGTATAGCATTGAAGCAGATTTCTGGCGCATTGATTGGGCTGAAGTTTTCTAGAGCTCACGAGACGCAAGCTGATGAATGTTCTGTACGCTACTTGTGTCCAACGGCCTATAACGCTGCAGGTGGGGCTGGATTTTTTCAAAAAATCATGGATTCCAACAGTGCGCGCCCACCAGAATTTTTGAGTACACACCCAGATCCAGGAAATCGAATTGAACATTTTACAACATCGAAATCTACAATGGGTTGTACGGGCGAAAACACCTTTGCGTCTGAATATAAAGCGATGCTAGCTAAATTGCCTAAATAGTCGATGAAAGAAAAACGAGTTTCTTTAGATGATATCGCTCGTGCCATTGGTGTTTCAAAGGCAACGGTGTCTTTCGTGCTGAATGGCAAGGGAGATGAATTTAATATCAGCAAAGAGAAGCAACGACTAATCACGGAGAAAGCCCGCGAATTGCAATACGTTCCAAACTTTTTTGCAAAGAGTTTACGGAAAGGTGCCACCAAAACAATCGGTTTGGTTGTTGCCGACATCACCAATGCGTTTTATGCTGAACTGTGCAAAACCATTCAGGAGGCCTTACACGACAGGGGATACAACACGTTCTTTGTCAATACCAACGATGACCGACAGTTAGAACTGCAACTCATGCGTGAGCTCATCCATAGTTCAATAGACGGCATGATCATCGCACCGTGTAATACCATTGATGCACTGATTCCTATTTTACGTGAAACACACATTCCCGTCGTTTTTGCTGATCGTCCAGGCGATGAAGAAGCTGATTTTGTGGGTGTAGACAATCAAAAAGAGGCACATAGACTCATTGCATCTTTTTCGAAAAAACCGAAGAAAGTTGCCACTTTCGTGAAGAATGAAGAGCACATTTCAACCATTCTAAAACGTATTGAAGGCATTAAGGAGGCTTGTGAAAAAGACGGAATTGATTACGAAATATTCCATTTACCTGAGGATGCAGTGGCTGTAGATCGTCTCGTTACAAACGAATTGTCGAATGGAACGGATTCGTTTATACCATTAAACAATATTGCAGCATTTCAGTTAATCGCTTCGTTTAGAAGGCTTCATGTGAATATTCCTCGCGAAGTGCGACTCATCTCTTTCGACGATCACCCTGCTTTTGAATATTTTCATCCTCCAGTATCTGCTATACGTCAGCCAATTAAAACAATAGCTGAAGAGAGTGTTATTCGCTTGGTACATCGTTTAGTTGAAAAACAAAACCCAGGGAAACACTTATTGCTTTCGTGTGAATTTATTCCGAGGGGAACACATTGAACATAGACTTCAAGAAGTTACGAGTTACGAATTATGAGTTGGGACTCAACTTCGATAGTAAAGCACTCAAGAAGTTACTAGTTACGAATTACAAGTTGGGTTCAAATTCGAGAATCGTAAATGTCAGCTGCGGAGTAGACACCTAATTCGTAATTAGTAACTCGTAATTAGTCATTTATTACTACCCCAAGCTCACCGTCAATACATCATCTGATTTCGTGACCTTCAAAGCGCCTTGCTTCGTCAATGACTTGATGCTTACATCCCATTGCTTGTTGCTCAGTCCGACAGCATTTTTCAGATCATTCAACTCCATGTCACCATCCTTCTCGACAATTGAATAAATGAGTTTCTCATTATCCGTCATCTCCAACTTGTGCGATTTCACTTCTGGACGCATCTGTGGGAAGAAGAGCACCTCTTGAATCGAAGGGTTGTCCGTTAAGAACATAATCAATCGGTCCATTCCAATACCTAAACCACTTGTTGGTGGCATCCCGTATTCTAGGGCACGAAGGAAATCTTGGTCAATGAACATCGCTTCATCATCCCCACGTTCTGACAAGCGCAGTTGCTCTTCGAATCGTTCGCGCTGATCGATTGGATCGTTCAACTCTGAGTAGGCATTCGCAATTTCCTTTCCACAGACCATCAATTCGAAACGCTCTGTGAGTTCTGGATTGTCGCGGTGCACTTTACACAGTGGCGACATTTCTTTCGGGTAGTCCGTAATGAACGTCGGTTGAATGTAGTTGCCCTCGCATTTCGCTCCGAAAATTTCGTCGATGAGCTTTCCCTTACCCATAGTTGCATCTACTTCAAGTCCCATTCCTTTGGCCGCTTCGAAAAGTGCTTCTTCGGATTTCCCATGAATATCAAATCCTGTAAATTCAAGGATAGCATCGCGCATGGTAACACGCTTAAAAGGCGCCTTGAAATCGATGTTATGTCCTGAAAAAGTTGCTTTCGTCGTTCCATTGACACTCATCGCGCAATGCTCCAACAAACGCTCTGTAAAGTCCATCATCCAATTGTAATCCTTGTAGGCCACATAAATTTCCATTGCTGTAAACTCCGGATTGTGCGTGCGGTCCATGCCTTCATTTCTGAAATTGCGCGAAAACTCATACACACCATCAAATCCACCAACGATCAATCTTTTCAGATAAAGCTCATTGGCAATACGCATGTACAACGGAATATCTAGTGCGTTGTGATGTGTGATAAATGGGCGAGCTGATGCTCCTCCTGGAATCGGTTGCAAAACTGGTGTGTCCACTTCCATGTATCCTGCATCATTAAAGAATTGACGCATGGCATTGAAAAGCTTTGTGCGCTTCACGAAAACTTCTTTCACATGTGGGTTTACTGCAAGATCTGCATAGCGTTGGCGGTAGCGTTGTTCTGGATCAGTGAAGGCATCGTGCACTTTCCCATCAGCATCGGTCTTTGGCAAAGGCAGTGGTTTCAAGGATTTACTCAACAGCGTAAATTCTTTCACATTCACAGAGATTTCTCCCACTTGAGTGCGGAAAAGCACCCCTCTGATTCCGATGAAATCACCCAAATCAAGGAAGCGTTTGAATACGTCATTGTACAGCGATTTGTCTTCACCCGGACACAATTCATCCCTATTGAAATATACTTGCAGGCGACCCGTTGAATCTTGAAGTTCAGCAAAAGATGCCTTTCCCATGATGCGTTGGCTCATCATTCTACCTGCTAAACATACTTCCTTGCCTTCCTGAAAGTCCGCCTTGATATCTACAGTTAAATCACTTACAGGGTATAATGCAGCGGGGTATGGATCAATTCCATATTCACGAATCTTCTGCAAAGTCTCACGGCGCTGGAGCTCTTGCTCCGACAATTCAAACACACTCATATCCAAACTAGATTGAGCGCAAAGATACCAAGAAATCAATATTGCAGGGAATGGATTATCTTTCACATTTCGTAATTAACTTTGGACCATGTCATTTGAGTCTTACCAAACATTAAAATCGCTTCACATTATTTTCATGGTCAGCTGGTTCGCAGGCCTGTTTTACATTGTGCGGCTGTACATTTATCACACCGAAGCACAACAAAAAGATGAGGTGGAAAAAGGTATTTTGTCGCGGCAATTTGTTGAAATGGAGCGCAAGCTGTGGTGGATTATCACCACTCCCGCTATGATTTTAACCTTGGTTTTTGGTTTTTGGATGTTGCATGAGCGTGCAGAAACCCTGTTTTTTGGAAAGGATGCTACATGGATGCACATCAAATTGAGTTTTGTAACGCTGCTTTTGGTCTATCATTTTATTTGTCAAAAACAGCTTTTCGACCTCAAAAAGGGCATCTTTAAATGGTCCTCAAACGGATTGCGTATATGGAATGAAGTTGCGACCTTGTGTCTTGTAGCCATCGTTTTCATTGTTGAAATGGGCAATGGGATGAACTGGCTTTACGGCACAATCGGATTTTTTGGAGTTGCTATTGGACTAATGATCGGTATCCGCATCTATAAATTACTGCGCAAGAGAAATGCGCAACGTTGATTGAAAAGCCAAGCATTCCACAAAGTCTTTTTACATTTACACAAGCACAAAAAAATATGTACAACAACTTACTTATCGAGCAACGCGGACAAATTCAGATGATCACAATCAATCGTCCTGCGCAACTTAACGCCTTGAACAAAGAAACAATCGAAGAATTGCATGCAGCGATGGAGGCAGCAAATGAAGACGCGAACACAGGGGTGATTATCCTTACAGGTTCTGGCGAAAAGTCGTTTGTTGCCGGAGCTGATATCAAAGAATTTGCGCATTTCAACATCGTACAAGGTGGTGAATTGGCGATGAATGGCCAGAAGTCACTTTTTACATTTATTGAAAATTTGAGCACCCCAGTCATTGCTGCTGTGAATGGATTTGCCTTGGGTGGAGGCTTGGAGTTGGCGATGTGTTCGCACATTCGTGTTGCTTCAACCACAGCACGCATGGGCCTTCCAGAAGTTTCACTAGGAGTAATTCCAGGCTACGGAGGCACACAGCGTTTGGCTCAATTGGTTGGACGCGGAAAGGCCAATGAAATGGTATTCACAGCGGGCATGATCAAGGCTGATGAAGCGTTGCAATGGGGCTTAGTGAATTCTGTGGTTGAACCTGATCAATTAATGGCAAAGGCAGAAGAAATCGCAGCGAAAATCTTGAACAACTCATCCACAGCGATTGCTGCAGCCATTCGATCAATCAATGCCAATTATGCGGATGGTGTAAATGGCTTTGAGGTTGAAATCGAAGAGTTTGGAAAGTGCTTTGGCACGAAAGATTTTACAGAAGGAACAACCGCATTTCTCGAAAAACGAAAGCCTAACTTCCGCGCTTAATGTCTAACCCCATCCGTAAATTACTGGGGCAAACTGCTGTATATGGTCTGTCAAGCATCATTGGCCGGCTATTGAATTACCTTCTCGTTCCGCTTTATACGAGTGTGTTTATTGATCCATCGGATTATGGCGTTGTATCGGAGTTGTACGCATGGGTAGCATTCCTTGTGGTGCTGTTGACTTTTGGAATGGAAACAGCCTTTTTTCGTTTTCTTCAACAAAAAGAGGACAAAGAAGCGGTATTTCGCAATGGCTTTTTGACCGTAATTGGGATCAACGTCTTGTTTTATTTTACATTACTGTATTTCAATCAGGACATCGCTAATCTGATGCTCTATTCAGATCACAATGAGTACATTATACTTTTGGGAACAATTGTCTGCATTGATGCCGTTACAGCACTTCCATTGGCAAAACTTCGTTCAGAGGAAAAGGCTGCGCGATTTGCGACCATTCAATTTGCTTCGATAATTCTGAATGTGGTGTTGAACTTATTCTTCATGCTCGTGATTTTCAATCCAGAGCTTCCGGAAGAAGGGGTGTTGTTCATTCTGTTTTCGAATCTTTTTGCCTCATTATTGAAGCCTGTCTTGCTGTATAAGGACTTCAGCGAGTTGCGTTTTTCCTTCGACAAGGAACTAGCCAAAGAGATGATTTTTTACTCATTCCCATTGGTCATTGCTGGATTTGCGGGGATCATTAACGAAACCTTGGACCGAATCCTACTCAAGCAGATACTTTTTGTCACCGAAGGATCCTCCGCAGAGGCTTTGCATATTGCTGAAAGTGAAGTGGGTATATACAGTGCCTGCTACAAGTTGGCCATGTTGGTGACCATCTTGCTACAAGCCTACCGTTATGCGGCAGAACCGTTTTTCTTTGCACAAATGAAGAGCGAGGACCGGAACAAAGTGTATGCGCGCGTCATGAATTTGTTTATCGGCGTGGTATGCTTAGTGTTTCTCGTTGTATCACTCAACTTGGATATTTTCAAGCATTTTATTCAAAATGAAGCCTATTGGGTTGGACTGAAAGTCGTTCCAATCTTATTGATGGCTAATGTTTGCCTTGGAATATACTACAACCAAAGTATCTGGTATAAGCTCAGCGGACGAACATCCTTTGGCGCCTATATTGCCATTGGAGGTGCGTTATTGACAGTATTGATTAATATTCTGTTTATTCCAGAGTACGGCTACATGGCAAGCGCTTGGGCGACCTTGATTGTTTATGCCGCACAAATGATTGCGTCTTACATGCTCGGTCAGCGCTTTTATCCAATCAAATACAATCAGCGCAAATTTGTCCTTTACATCGGAGGTGTGCTACTTGTTTATTTACTTTGTGTGGGTGTTGATTTACAGTCTATTACATCTCGGTTCATCGTGCACAATGGCTTGATTTTCCTTTATGTAGCGATGGTTTTCCAGATGGAGCGCAAGTCGTTGAGAAAAGTGGCTTAATATCAGAGATCACTTTTTGTTAATTGTTTTGTTCATTACTCCGAAAACACGGAAAAATCCCTCCCTTTCAATTTCGTACTTTTGACTAGTAAAATCAACGAATGAAAGTAAAAGTCATTAACCGTTCAAGCCATGCTTTACCTGCCTATGAAACAAGCAGTTCAGCAGGAATGGACGTTCGAGCAAATATTGATTCACCAATTGTCTTGAAACCGATGTCTCGGGCATTGATTCCCACAGGATTGTTCCTTGAGATTCCTTATGGTTTTGAATGCCAGGTACGTCCTCGCAGTGGATTAGCTTTGAAAAAAGGTGTTTCTGTGTTGAACACGCCAGGAACGATTGATGCTGATTACCGTGGCGAGGTGGGAGTCATTTTATTCAATATGTCCGATGAGAATTTCACGGTTGAAAATGGCGAACGCATCGCACAGCTTGTATTTGCCCCGGTGCTTCAAGTGGAGTGGGACGAAAGCGAAACGCTTACAGAAACCGAACGTGGTGCGGGTGGTTTTGGCAGTACTGGAACACGTTGATTGTTTGATAAATAGAAAAAATTCGATTCAATGAAAGTAATTGTCCCGATGGCTGGACGTGGAAGCCGCCTCAGACCACATACACTCACTGTACCCAAGCCACTTGTTCCTGTTGGCGGAAAGCCAATTGTACATCGCTTGGTGGAAGATATTGCGGCGGTTTGTGCTGAACCTATTGAAGAAATTGCGTTTGTTATTGGTGACTTTGGTCCTGAAGTGGAAAAGGAATTGATTGCTGTAGCGGAAAAGCTAGGAGCAAAAGGTACAATCCATTACCAGCATGAACCACTTGGAACGGGTCATGCCGTGCTTTGTGCAAAATCTGCCTTGGAAGGTCCTGTTGTGGTGGCATTTGCAGATACGTTGTTTAAAGCAAACTTCCGTATCGATCCGAACGATGATGGCATCTTATGGGTGAAGCAAATCGAGGATCCAAGTGCTTTCGGTGTAATTAAAATGAATGATAGCGGTGAGATTATTGACTTCGTAGAAAAACCGAAGGAATTTGTATCCGATTTAGCGATGATTGGCATTTATTATTTCAAAGATGGCCAACGTCTATTGCAGGAGTTAGAGTACCTCATTGATCACAATGTGATCAAAAGTGGAGAGTACCAATTGCCTGATGCACTTCGTCGTTTGACGGAAGCAGGGTATCGCTTTAAGCCAGGAGAAGTGTCTGAATGGCTCGACTGCGGCAACAAAGCAGTAACTGTAGAAACCAATCAACGTGTACTCGAATTTGATTACGAAAACAATGCCTTGATGTTTTCAGCATCTGCAAAAATGTACGATTCAGTTGTGATTCCTCCCTGTTATGTTGGGGATAATGTGGTGATAGAAAATTCAGTGGTCGGACCGCATGTTTCCATCGGTGCTGGAACAGTAGTTCGCAATACGATCATATCAAACTCGATCATTCAGGAGAACACACATATTTCTGATGCAGTACTGAAAGATTCTATGATTGGCTCACATGCCAAATACCAAGGCAAGGCGGGAGATATTAGTTTAGGTGATTATTCTGTGATTGAATGAAAAGACTCGGATCAATAGTGCTCATTATCATCCTTACCGCTTGTGGTACAGCGAAAAAATCAACAGATGGATTTTCGACAAAGGATTTTCCATTCATTGAAAGATTCCATGAAGGGGTACGCTTGAAGATGCGAGGACAAATCAACGATGCCATTATCAAGTTTGAAGAGTGCATTATGATTAGGCCTGATGATGCTGCTTACTATGCACTTTCAGAATGCTACTTGATGAAAAATGATCTTGCACGTTCTGCAGAGTACATCAAGATGGCGGTGAAACTAGATCCAAAGAACATTTGGTACACGCAGGAATTGGCTTACATGTATTTCGAAAGTGGAAACTTTGCAGAGGCCGTAAAGAATTTCGAAAAACTGGTAAAATATGCGCCGCAAAATGTGGAATGGCTTTATGGCTATGCGGAGTGTCTAATGAAAGTTGGGAAGATCGACGAAGCCATCAAGTCCTTGGATAAAATGGAAGAGCAAGTTGGAAAGCATCCCGAATTGGCGATGCAGAAATTCAACCTTTACCTTCAAATCAAGCAGGTGGACAAGGCCATCAATGAAATTGAGAAGGCACGAAAAGAGTTTCCAGAAGATCCACAATTGTTAGCAACACTAGTCGATTTTTACTTCCAAACGGGGCGTGAGAAAGAGGCGATCACCATGCTTGAGGCTTTGGTGAAATCGGCTCCAGAGAATGGTCGTGCTCGCTTGGCCCTGGCAGATATCTATCGTCAGAAAGGTCGAAAGCAAGATGAATTGTTGCAGCTAAAGGCAGCATTTTCCTGCGAGGATGTTGACCTCGACACCAAGATGAAGATTCTCATCGGAATCTACGATAAGTCATCAAAAATTGACCAAGAAGTGTATGATTTGGTAGATGCACTTGTGGCTCAATATCCGAATGAAGCGAAGTCACACTCCATAAAGGGAGATTATCTCCTTCGGGCAGAGAAAGATATCGAAGCCTTGGAGTCGTATCGCGAAGCCTTGAAGTATGACAAGAATCAATATCCGATTTGGAATCAAGTATTATTGATGGAATACCAAGAAGGAAAATTTGAGTGGTTGTACGAGGATAGTAAAACGTGCATGGAGTATTTTCCATCGATTCCTACTGTTTATTTGCTCAGTGGCGTAAGTGCTGTTCAGCTAAAGAAATTCGACGAGGCCATAACGGTTCTTGAAACAGGCAAGGAGTTGATTGTAGGTGATAAAGCACTGGAAGCAGAGATGTATGGTCAGCTTGGAGAAGCGTATTTCGGTATAGGAAAAACTGACGAAGGTAAAGAAGCCTATGGTGATGCCTTGAAAATGGATCCTGAGAGTAGCTTATTGCGTACGAATTATGCGAATCGATTGGCTTTAAGCAAAATAGATTTGGGCTATGCGCTTGAATTGATTGATGCGGTTTTGAAGGAAAATCCTACGGTTCCTGAATTTTTAGACACCAAAGGCTTGGTCCTTTTTCAGTTGAATTTGTATGCTGATGCCTTGACTTTTTTCAAAAAAGCAGATGAATTAAAACCTTCTGACAAGATTATCGTTGAACACCTTGGTGACGCGTATAGTAAGTCTGGTGATGCGCTGAAAGCCGTTGAATTTTGGATCAAGGCGAAGGAGCTTGGCTCGACCAGTAAAAATTTAGACAAGAAAATTGAAAAGAAAACATACTTTGACCCAACGAATTAACAGGCTTTTTCTGCTGAGCATTCCGTTCTTCCTGTTCTCTTGCGCAAAGCAATTGACGGAAACGGAAGAAGTAAAATTGCCTAAGAAAAAGCCGCAGGAGCTGATCCAGGTACTCGACAGCTTGTCACAACCTAAACCAGGATTTTTTTACACGAAGATCAGCACCACCTATACCGACACAAATCAAAACATCAGTTTTAAAACGTCGGTTCGCATGGTGACGGATAGTGCAATCAACACCTTAATCACATATGCAAAGATTCCTATTGTTAATGCAATCATTTCTACAGATAGTGTAACGATTGTCAATAAACGCGATAAATGCTACATCCGTCAGAGCTTGGGTTACATCAAGGACAACTTTGGGATAGATTTTAATTACCGCAACATTGAAGAATTGATTTTGGGAATGCCACTCGATTACGATACAACTCAGAAATATTTTGTGATTCACGATCCAAGAAATTATATTGTTTCATCGCACAAAAAACGCGAGTTGAAACGTATCGACAAGCAAGACAAAGTGCCTCAACGTGAAGATGTTGCGATTCAATACTTTATAGGGGATGATGCGAAATCCTTGAAGGGAATGTTGATTGAAAGTCCAGAAGATTCGACTTCCATTCGTGTGGACTATTTGAAGCGAGATACGGTAGCAGGGTATTCCATTCCTCTTGAAGTATACATCCGCATCTTATCACCACGTAACGACATCCGCATTGAACTGTCTTATGATAAGGTCGAAATTGATCAACCACAACCGTTAATCAAGGTAAAACCAGAAGGCTATGAAGAATGTGAGTAAATTTCTTTGGGTAATCACCTTGGTTGTTGCAGGAAACACCTTTGCGCAATCGACGAGTGAAAAATTGAAAAAGGAGCAATCCAATTTGGAAAAAAAGATTTCCAATACACGCTCTTTATTGGATAAAACGAAAAACAATGCGAAGGCTTCATTGAATGAACTTCGCCTTATCGATAATCAAATCCGATTTCGGGAAGAACTTGTGTCGAATTTTGATCAGCAAGTGCGTGGGGCCGAAGTGAAAGTGATTCGTAAAGATGCGGAGGTTAAGGAACTTTCAAAGCGACTTGTCAACCTTAAAGAACAATACCGTCAACTTTTATTGTATGCCTACAAGCACCGAAATAAGTTTGGTAAGTTGATGTATTTATTCTCCGCGACGAGCTACAATGAGGCGATTAAACGTGGAACTTATCTTGAGCGAATTGCCGATATTCAGTTGAAACAGTTCCGAATGATTCGGCAACATCAATCATTGATTTCAAAGGAAATCTCGTCCATTCAACAAGAGAAGGAATACAAACTGAAAATCTTGAATGAAAAGCGCTCAGAGAAATCGGTGATTGAAAAAGACAAGCGCAAACAAGAGGAAGTATACCGCAAATTCAAGCAGGAGGAATCAAAATTGCTTTCTCAATTGAAGGATGACGAAAAGAAAAAGGAGAATCTAAAACAGAAAATCAATTCTGCCATTCAGAATGAAATTGCGGATACCGAGGCAAAACGCAAAAAAACTGAAGCTGAAAAAGCAAAGAAATCTACAACCACAACAACCACGAGCGGAACTTCAACGACGACCGCAACAAAGCCGGAATCGTCAACAACGACAACTAAAAAGGAAACAACCCTTCCTGAAACGAAGGAGTCAGCTGCCTTGAGCAAGAGTTTCGAAGGCAACAAAGGAAAATTACCTTGGCCGGTAGATAAAGGATCAATCACAGAGAGTTTTGGACGCAACGCACACCCAACCTTGGAGAATGTCTTCACGAACAACAATGGTGTCGATATCAGTGCGTCAAAAGGTGCATCTGTAAGGGCAGTATTTGAGGGTGAAGTAACCAGCGTGTTGAATATTCCTGGTGCTGGAAAAGTAGTGATCATCAAGCATGGAAATTACCGTACGGTGTATAGCAACCTACAAGATACCTATGTGAAAATCGGAAGCAAGGTAACCACCAAACAAGCGATTGGAACCTTACTCGTCACTGAGGGCTTATCCGTAGCGCATTTTGAGATTCACCAAGTGGTAGGAACATCGAGTGTAGCCTTGAATCCAAGCTTGTGGATTACGCATTAAGTTGACGAATAAACTTTCTTAATTCTCGTCCTCCTAGAAATTGTTTAATTTCTCTGCGACGCCGTGTAAAGAAATAATCTACAGTCATTCAGACGATGTATTTTTTTTGTAAATTAATGTTCAGAGATGAATAGACTGGGATTAACAGTTGGATTTATTTAATCAGCTTACCTCAGGGCCTCAACGGTAAAAAGATATACAGCTAGCTTAATTCAGGGAACACGAAATTTTTATGAACCGCAGAGCCGCA
>JAJTDQ010000139.1 GCA_021300505.1 Cryomorphaceae bacterium | reverse complement strand
GTTTTTCAATCCCCAATGTAGGGTTGCATCGAGCGCAGACTTCGCAATGAGCAATAGGTCTGATGGGTCTTCGCGTTCAGAAACGCACGCAATCACAAGCTCTTCAGGTGGTGTTGTTTCTAAATCTTTGTGGGAATGTACCGCCAAATCGACTTGATTGGACAACAGGGCATGCTCAATTTCTTTCGTGAAAAAACCTTTGCCTTCGAGCTTGTCGAAACTCAAGTGCTGAATGGCATCTCCCTGTGTTTTGATGATGGTGATCTCAACAGAACAGCCCAGGTTCTCTAGCTGTTTACGGACATGGTTCGCTTGCCAAAGTGCAAGATCACTGCCGCGAGAACCAATTCGGATGTGTTGCATTAGTCGTTTTTTAATAGGATTTCTTTTGCCATAATCATCGGCATGCTCATGTATTTTTTCTCCATGTAGTCCATCACCTTTTCCAAGGTTTCTTTTGACTGTGGATCCATCGATTCGATGTCGTTCTTAAACACCTGATTCAAGGCGTTGGATTTAATCTCCTTTACTTTTTCAGGTACTTCACGCATAGCCAATTCTATCGCACGCATTTTTTCGATGCGGCGAAATTCAATCAAGGCCTCGTGAATGATCTCTTCGACATGAATGATTTCCTTGGAGCGCTCTTTCAAGTTCTCGTTGGAGATCTTTTGCAGCACATTCACAGAAATATGGGTGACAGGATGTTCTTCTAGAATCGCTGGATGTAAGTCTTGTGGCAAGGCGATGTCAATCACAACTTTACGTTTCTCTTCTCCGGCCAAAAGCGTTTTGTACAATTCTGGTGTGATGATGTGCGTATCGGCACCTGTGCAGGCAATGATGACGTCAAATCCTTCGGTATATGTTTCCAATGCGGACAAAGGCATAGCGCGACCGTCGAGGTCTTTCGCCAATTGTTCGGCTTTAGATAAGGTACGGTTAAAAACCACGAATTTCTTGAAGCCATGTTTCCTCAAGAACTTACTCATGTTGGTATTCGTTACCCCTGCACCAATAATCAAGAAACGCGCATCCAATGAGATATTCATGTCGCGCAGTTTATGATAAGCGAGCGAAACGACAGAAACAGGTTTTGTGGCAATAGTCGTTTCCGTATAAACGCGCTTCGCTGTTTCAATCGTGTGGCGCAACAAGATGCGGATAAAATCTCCCGTTAAGCCATTTTTCTTGCACAACTCAAAGGCATTGCGCACCTGTGTGATGATTTCTCGTTCGCCCACAATCATTGAATCAATGGAGGAAGCAACAGAAAGGAGGTGTTCGACAGCCGACAAACCACGGTGGATATCCGCATTTTCCGCAAACAAAGCGATTTGTTCGTCACTTAACTCGGGATACAAACGCGAAAACAAATCCCGAAGGAACGATTCACTCACATTTTGAGAAGTACAGAATGAAAATTCTACCCGGTTGCAGGTCGAAAGAAACATGAATTCATCCATGTTTAAGGACGATTTCACAGGACTTAAGCGCTCAAGTTGATTTTCTTCGGCAATATGCAACACCCCAATGTCCTGAACGGATAAATTGCGATGCGTATAGGCGATGATGTAAAAGTGCTCCTTCACTGTCCCTCTTTCTTAGGTGCAAAAGTGCAAACTGAATGCATTCGTTTTGTCATAAAACTGTCATTTCGGATAATTTAGAAACGATATAAATAGTTTAGTAAGGAGATATGGGAGCATGGAGCATGGAATATGGAGCATGGAGCAAGGATTTGATTCTTACACAGGAGTAAAGATCATTTCTGTGACCTTTCGAAGATTCATTAAGTCCATGTTCTTTGCTCCATCAGTCCGCCATAGCGGGCGGTCCATTTTCCCACCGCCCATTCTCCAATTCTACTATCTTTACCCCAACAAAAAACACCCTATGGCCAAATTATGCATCGTACCGACACCCATTGGTAATCTGGAGGACATTACGCTTCGTGCGTTGCGCATGTTTAAGGAATGTGATGTCATCTATGCGGAGGATACGCGTGTAACGAAAAAGCTCTTGAACCATTTCGAAATTCAGAAATTTGTTCTTCCATTTCATGCGCACAACGAACACAAGGCTTTATATTCGGCCATTGAGAAAATCAAAGGAAATGAATTGACGGTTTTGGTGTCGGATGCAGGCACTCCGGGCATCTCAGATCCTGGGTTTTTGTTGGCCCGAGAATGTGTCCGTGAGGGAATTACGGTGGAATGTTTGCCTGGTCCAACGGCCTTTGTTCCTGCACTTGTGGCCAGCGGTTTTCCATGTGACAAGTTCGTGTTTGAGGGATTCCTTCCGCATAAAAAAGGACGTCAAACGCGTCTTACGATCTTGTCGCAAGAGGAAAGAACGGTGGTACTTTATGAATCGCCGCACCGCCTCGTGAAATGCCTTGGACAAATCGAAGAATTTTTCGGTGCTGACCGACCGGTCTGTGTGGTTCGGGAGATTTCGAAAATGTTTGAAGAATACAAACGCGGAACAGCAAGCGAAGTGAAGGCCTATTACGAAGCACATCCGCCAAAAGGCGAAATCGTTATTCTAATCGAAGGAAAAAATGAATAAAATGGCAACAGAGGCGATTGTCCTAAAGCAAAATGGATCTGCCTCAACGGCATTTGAACGTCGTGCATGGGAAATTAATCAGCCAAAGGACAATGAGGTAGTGATTGAAAGTGAAGCCTTTGGTTTAAACTATGCCGATGTGATGTCGCGCTTGGGTTTGTACCGTGAGGCGCCACCTTTGCCATGTGTGGTGGGGTATGAGGTGGTGGGAAAAATCTCGCAAGTGGGAAAAGATGTTTCGTCCGATTTAGTGGGCAAAAGAGTCTTGGCGTTTTGTCGTTTTGGTGGCTACGCGAAGCACGTAGTGACGCAAGAATATGCGGTTGTTCCCATCGATGATATTCCCGCTGAACAAGCAATGGTGTTGTGCACGCAAGCAGTAACGGCGTATTACATGGCGGCTTACCTCACACCCATTCAGGCAGGAGAGAAAGTGTTGATTCACGCTGCGGCCGGAGGGGTTGGAACTTTATTGGTTCAGTTAGCAAAACTTCGCGGTGCGGAGGTGTTTGCAAAAATTGGCGATGACAGCAAAGCAGATGTGGTTCGTTCCTTGGGGGCAGACCATGTCATCAATTACAAAAAAGGGGATTATGCCGAAGAAGTCAAACGACTCTTGAAAGGTGATCGCTTGGATGCGAGTTTCAATCCTGCGGCTGGATCTACGTTTAAGAAAGATTTCGAGTTGATTGGCTCCGGCGGACGTGTGGTGCTTTTCGGTGCTTCTGAATTGTCGTCCGGGAAATATGGAATCTTTTCCAAACTGAATTTCCTACGAAAAATGGGACTTGTGCTACCTATCGGATTGATGATGCGCTCGAAGAATGTGCTCGGCGTCAACATGTTAAAAATCGCAGATAACCGTCCAATGGTGTTAACACATTGCTTGAAAGAGGTAGTTGCCTTGTACCAAGATGGAAAATTAATTCCTCAAGTGGGTGGTGTTTATTCCATCGATGAGGTAGCTAAAGCCCATGAAGCGCTAGAAAATGGAAAAACGACCGGGAAATTAACGGTTAAATGGGATTGATGTAGAATTATCGTTTGGGTTCATTTTAGGTCGGGTTTCGACTCGGGGACTAAAGTAGTTACGCAAAGTTTATAAATCGTCTTCTCAAGCTCTTGTAGAGTAAATTCAAAGTCTTACCTTCGTTCAAACAGATGGAAGGATTTCAAATCACTAGTAAGCAATACTTTGACGAATACATGTCATTGATAGGCAAGGAAATAAAAAACCTAGTCAAAAACTTTGATTTCAATTACAAGGACCTAGATCTTGGGTATCAGACCCAGGCATCTGCAGTTTATTCATCAAACATCGAGGGGAATACAATCGATTTGAACTCTTTCATGAATTTTAAGTTATCCAATGAGAAATTCAAAGTAGGAAAAGAACTAAAGGAAATTGAAGACTTGATACGCGCCTATGATTTTGCACAGCGCGAATGTTTGAATCAGAAAAACTTCTTGAATATTCATAAAATTTTATCCGAAACATTAGTGATAAATAGTTTAAGAGGTAAGTATAGAAAGGAAAAAGTTGGCGTTTTTGGTGAATCTGGTTTAGTTTATTTGGCCATCGAATCTGAATTTGTTAAGAAAACCATGAACGATTTCTTTTCAGGAATCGAAGAACTTTTGATCAATAATTTAAGTGTAGAAGAAGTTTTTTATTTCGCCTCATTCATTCATCTAAAATTTGTTCATATTCATCCATTCAGAGATGGAAATGGCAGAGCTGCTAGAATTCTTGAAAAGTGGTTTATAGCAGCAAAACTTGGCGAAGAATTTTGGAAATTGCCTTCAGAAAAATACTACAAAGACAATCAAGCCGACTACTATAAAAACCTGAACTTAGGGGTAAATTATTATGAGTTGAATTACAATAAATCCTTGCCATTTTTAGCAATGCTCCCAAATTGCATAAAGTAGTTTAACTCAGTGCATTCGTGCTTATTCGATAAAATCGTGCTTTTGGGTTCATTTAGCCCAGGTTTCAAGCGTCACGGAGGATAAGGCCCAACATAATTTACACACGGCGTTGTCCCTTGAAAACATTGGGCATTTTCTGTTATTGTTGCCTCCATGTTTCCTTCCACAATAAGCTGTAAGTCAGGTGTTGACTGCCATTGTTTTAAACATTCGATACCGGACCAAATCATTTGATTGTCGTTTGTTGGTCGGTATTTTTTCTCTAAGGACTCGATGGTTTGAAACTTCTCCACGCGGTAAATGTAATAGGTCCCTTTCGGAAGGGATAAGTTGGCAATACCTTCACCATCGGTGCCGTACACTTTTAAATCATGTTCCTTATTCAGATCGAGATGGTCGTCGGTGAGGATTGCAAACTCTTGATTTCCCAGTGGTGAATTCCAACCCATTGCTTGTTCCGGCGTGGGATACGCACCGCCACAGTAAGGAGTGTGAACTTGCCAAAGTAGCTTAATCGTGTAGTTCACAACAGGCTTAGAGGCTCCGACAGTTGATGCCTTTTGAACAGCACATGCGGCAAAGAGGAGAGGAA
>JAJTDQ010000019.1 GCA_021300505.1 Cryomorphaceae bacterium | reverse complement strand
AGCCGTTGCACACGCAGGACTAGGAGTTATTGAATTATCGGAGATTTTAAAGGTTGTTGCCTTCATTTTCTTGGCGCCGATAATTGGTGGACTCATTGCATTTATTATTGCATTGGTCACCATAAGTCGATCTTTCGTCAAGAAAATGGTTGTGATTCTGTTGCTATCAGGTGGTACCTTCTACGGTATGTTGTATATGATTGATTACATGGATATGAAACCAATCATGATGTACATTACGCTTGGTATGATCGGAGTATTCATCTTGGTGTACATCTGGTTTGAAATCAAGTACGGAAGAAAGCCTTCAGCGGTGAAAGAATCGATGATGCACAAACGTCTTCAGTTGCTTTCATCTGCAGCGTTTTCATTAGGTCACGGTGGAGCAGATTCTCAAAAAGTAATGGGGATAATCTGTGCTGCGTTGATGGTTTACGGAAACTACGCAAGAGACGAGAAGATTTCAGTACACAAAGAACTTCAAGTCACTGAAACGATCCAAATCGAATTTAAAACAGAAAGCGGTAAAAAAGAGAAGTTTAAGCCTGAATTAGAAAATGGCGACAAACTTTTGGTGTACACGCGTGGTGAGAAGATATTCGATGCCTCGAATGACTCCTTGATTTTCGATGATAAAACATTGAACACCAACTACCAATATGCTGATCTTTTCGAAGAACACATCGATCCAGAAACAGCTGAATTGTTGAAAGATCATAAGTTAAAATCTAAAGTACACTCCGATACGATGCCATCGTGGATTTCCTTTAGCTGCTACCTGATGATTGGACTTGGAACGATGATGGGTGGATGGAAGATTGTAAAAACAATGGGAACAAAGATTACGAAAGTTACACCTTTGGAAGGTGTATGTGCTGAAACTGCAGGTGCCTTGACACTCTTTACAGTATCCAACTTAGGTATTCCCGTTTCTACAACACACACCATCACTGGTTCTATCATCGGTGTAGGTGCAACAAAACGACTTAGCGCCGTTCGTTGGGGTGTAACGATCAACCTTCTTTGGGCATGGATCCTTACTATTCCAGTAAGTGCTGGTCTTGCAGCTATATTCTACTACATCATCATGCTATTCCAATAATATAATTTAGAATTTGATGCCTTCGGCAATTTGTTGCTAAAGCAATTCAAAATGAAATACTTAGAGGGGATGAGTGATTATCCCCTTTTTTGATTCTTCTCCAACAAAACAGAGTGTGGGAGCGAGGGTAAATAGAGGGGGTGAGTGATCATACCCTTTTTTATTTCCCTTCGCTCTCACTCTGGCACTCACCCTGTTCTAGGGGGGAATCATTAAATTTACATTATTCATTTTTAATTTTTAACTCCTCAACAATGTCCTCTATCCTCCGTTTCATCCCCCTTGGTTTTCAGTGGGAAACACGTGATCCATTTCTTTTCTGCGTACACCACGAAGACCAATATCCAAAAGGAAACGGGAAACTTGGCCCTGCCGCATCATTATCAGGCAGACACTTAGGTCAAGACTTCATTGTCAAAGACGGCTGGAGAATGTACCATGGTCAAACACCGGGGATTTGAAACAATAACGGTGGTACAAAAAGGCTTGGTTGATCATGCCGATTCAACAGGGGCGGCGGGTCGCTATGGCAATGGTGATGTGCAGTGGATGACCGCTGGAAAAGGTGTTCAGCATTCTGAAATGTTTCCCTTATTGAATGAAGATGGCGATAACCCTGCTGAATTGTTTCAGATTTGGTTGAATCTACCCAGAAAAAGCAAGATGGTACAACCGCATTTCAAGATGTTTTGGAACGAAGATATTCCGCGTTACACAAAGTCTGATGAGAAGAATAATCTAACCCATATTGAGATTCTCGTTGGTCATTTCGACGGAAAAAAAGCACAAGATTCACCGCCAGATTCTTGGGCGGCAAATGCTGAAAACCATGTTGCTGTGATTAACTTACAGCTTGATCCAAACGCAACATTTACCATTCCTCCTGCCATACAAGGAATTCACCGCACCTTGTACTTCTATAAAGGCGACGACCTACGCATTGATGGCGAGGCATTTCCAGAATACCATGGCGCTGCTGTTGATCCTGATGTGGAGATAACCCTTCAAAATGGTTCAGAAACATCCAAAGTACTTATCTTACAAGGTCGACCAATCAACGAGCCTGTTGTTCAACACGGACCCTTCGTTATGAACTCCAAACTAGAAATTTACGAGGCCTTCGAAGAATACCAACGTACACAATTTGGCGGGTGGCCCTGGCCGAAGTATGACATGGTGCATGATCCCAATGCTGGACGATTTGCGCTGCATGCGGACGGAACTGTAGACGTTAAGACATCAGGATTTTAAGATTTCAGGCCCTGATTTTAGTTTCAAGTTAGTAGTTATGAGTTACGAATATTGGACTTGGGACCACTTCGCTGATGGACAAAAGACGCTTCTTCGCTCTTTGAGCTTCGAAGTACATGATTTTAGCTTCGACACGTAATTCGTAATTAATTCCTACTTTCTCTTTTTCTGAAAAAACTCCACCAAAAGTGCGCTGCATTCGGCTTCGAGAATACCGTTGGTGACGAGAGTTTTAGGGTGGTACAATTCCGACTGGTATCTTCCAGCTCCGCGGTTGGGGTCTCGCGCACCGAACACCACCTTGTCTATTTGTGACCAGTACAGGGCTCCGGCGCACATCACGCAGGGCTCGAGTGTCACATATAAAGTACAGCCTGAAAGGTATTTACCTCCAATGTTTTCTGCTGCTGCTGTGATCGCCTGCATCTCCGCATGGGCTGTGACATCATGTAAATGTTCCGTAAAATTGTGCGATCGCGCAATAATTTGATTGTTCACCACCACCACTGCACCCACGGGCACCTCATCTTTTTCAAAGGCTTTCTGTGCTTCCATCAATGCCTGGCGCATGAAGTATTCATCATTAAACGGAGAAATCATTCTGTCGAAATTTGAAGCTTGAAATTACGAATTCCTTCCTCCCCTATTCCATTCCGCAACTGAAAATTGTACTTTTGATTTTCATGAGTTTAACAGCACATATTCCCCGACTACAAAAAGGCGACTTGATCTACATCACCGCACCCGCGAAGTCGATAGACTCATCGTATGTACATTACGCGGAAAATTACTTGAGAAATCAAGGGTTCCGAGTAGAAATTTCCACGCACTGTCTTGGAGAGCATCATTATTTCTCAGGGAGTGAAGCAGAACGGGCCTTGGATTTTAACAACGCCATCTACAATCCTGAGGTAAAAGCCATTTTGTGTGCTCGCGGTGGTTATGGCTGTATTCAGATCTTGGATCAAATTGATTGGGACGCGTTTTCTGAAAATCCAAAATGGCTCGTTGGGTTTAGTGATGTGACTGTTTTTCATCATCGTCTGCAACACTTAGGAATGCCAAGTATACATGGAAGTATGCCTTTAAACTTTGAAGAAAACACCAAAGAAGCGCTTGAAACATTGATCGCTGCAATGCAAGGCTACCCCTACTCCATTAAGTCTCCTGCGCATACCAACAATCTAGATGGTGAAACTGAAGGCGTCTTGGTTGGTGGAAACCTTAGTATAGTTTACAGCCTTCTAGGCACCAAAGACAAAACACAATTTGACGGTGGAATTTTATTCATTGAAGATCTTGCCGAACAGCGCTATCACCTCGACCGCATGCTGCATTCCCTCATACGATCCGGTGCGAGTCAAGGGTTGAAAGGCCTTATTGTGGGTAGTTTTACCTCCATGCAAGACACGGCGGTACCTTTTGGAAAAGACACATTAGAAATTATAACTGAACATTTTGGAGGCTTAGGAATTCCGATTGCTTTTGGGTTTCCAGCTGGACATATCCCTGACAATCGTGCGTTGATTTTTGGTGAAAAGGTGCAGTTTTCGGTAGATAAATCGGGTGCTCTTCTTTCGTTTAGAAACAATTAATTACATCACCACCACGCGACGTACATGTCTTTCACCCGCAATTAAAACGGTGCAGATAAACACACCTGAAGGCATTTGGTCTAAAAAAACACTTCCTTCAGCACCAATGCTCCACGTGCCCACATAGGTACCAAGATCACTGTAAACTGTCACCTGAGACCCTTCCGGACCAACAATGGTAAAATCTCCACTTGATGGATTTGGAAAAACACGCACAACGACAGCAGCCGACTCAATGCGGTTCGTCATTTTAAAAATTTCATTCGTTTGTTCCTTTGCCTCTGTGGATGAACCTTGTAAATGCTGTTCTTCCTGCGCAAACGCAATGGTACTTAGACACAATGCACACGCCATCAACCCCTTTTTCATAACATTCTTTTTTCAGTCAAACACGGATTTTGTAGAAAAATAACAGCGTCAATCAAAATATCTCGGCTTTTTAACTTATAATGAATCTAAATAAGAACCTTTGCCATAGTACATTGTTCTAACTATTAAATTTGCATGGTAATTTTTAAACTGTAAGAACTACATTTATGAGCAAGTCAGCACTTCTTTCCTCGTCAATCGCTAAAAAATATTGGATGGCGATTACGGGATTATTTCTCTGTCTTTTTCTCGTTGGTCACTTGTTGGGGAACCTTCAATTGATTCTAAAAACGGGAGAAGAAGGGCGTAGAGCCTTTAACGAGTATGCGTACTTTATGTCGCACAACATCGTAATTAAGGTCATGTCGTACGCCACTTACCTATCTATTTTGTTTCACGCCATTGATGGAATTATGTTGGCGGTTCAGAACAAAAAAGCACGTCCAGTAGCTTATGCGTACAACAAGCCAGGAGCCAATTCATCCTCAGCTTCGCGCAACATGGCTGTACTTGGAAGCGCCATTTTCATCTTCATCGCGATTCACATGTCGAATTTTTGGTGGAAAATGAAGTATTCTTCTGACCCGATGCCTTTGCATCTAATGACAAAGGATATAAGCGTTTCGATGGGTCAAAATCCATTGACAGGTCAGGAAATGAAAAATACGATCACTGTGACTTACGCCCTAACAACCAATGGTGACTACATTGAATATTCCTACATTGATCCGCAGACGAAAAAGAAAATGGACATCGTAGAGGTTAAAGATCACGTTAAATTCTACGCGAAAGATAAAGATGTTGAAATTGGTGAAGGCTACAAGGATTTGCACTCACTTACCGTAGCGTTCTTTGGTCAGGACAGATCGAAAGAAGGTGTTCCTGCGAATAAAAACGCAGGTTTAGCCGTAACGCTTTATGTTTTAGCAATGCTTGTGCTGTCCTTCCACCTGTGGCATGGTTTCGCCTCGGCCTTCCAATCGCTTGGAATGAATCACCCTCGCTATACACCTGCCATTCGCGCATTTGGTAAGGTGTTCTCTATTGTCGTTCCATTACTATTTGCGATTATTCCTATTCTTCTTTTCATCAATAAATAAGCTGATATCGTATGTCAAAGCTAGATGCAAAAATACCGGCGGGTCACATTTCAGAGAAATGGACCGACCATAAAAATCATTTAAAACTTGTTGCGCCTAACAACCGTCCGAAAATCGATATAATCGTTGTAGGAACAGGTCTTGCTGGAGCTTCTGCTGCTGCGTCACTCGGGGAAATGGGTTACAACGTGAAAGCCTTTTGTTTCCAAGATTCTCCACGTCGTGCGCACTCGATTGCCGCTCAAGGGGGAATCAACGCTGCAAAAAATTACCAAAATGACGGTGACTCTGTGTACCGTTTGTTTTACGACACCATCAAGGGTGGTGACTACCGCGCACGTGAAGCCAATGTTCACCGTTTGGCTGAAGTATCTGGAAACATCATTGACCAATGTGTTGCTCAAGGTGTTCCTTTTGCACGTGAGTACGGTGGTTTGTTGGATAACCGTTCATTCGGTGGGACACAAGTTCAACGTACCTTCTACGCGGCTGGTCAAACTGGACAACAGTTGTTGTTAGGAGCGTATTCCGCACTTTCTCGTCAAATTGGTGTAGGACATGTTACCATGTACAACCGCCATGAGATGCTCGACTTGGTAAAAGTAGATGGTAAAGCACGTGGAATCATTGCGCGCAACCTTGTAACTGGAGAAATAGAACGTCACTCTGCACACGCGGTGATTATCGCTTCGGGAGGATATGGAAATGTATATTTCCTCTCAACCAACGCAATGGGAAGTAACGTGACAGCTGCATGGAAAACGCACAAGCGTGGAGCATTGTTCGCGAATCCTTGCTTCGTACAAATTCACCCAACATGTATTCCAGTTCACGGGACAAATCAATCGAAACTGACCTTGATGTCGGAATCATTGCGTAACTCTGGCCGTATTTGGGTGCCGAAGAAAAAAGAAGATGCTGAAGCGATTCGCGCTGGTAAATTGAAGCCGACACAAATTGCTGAAGACGACCGCGACTATTTCTTGGAAAGAAGATATCCTGCATTTGGAAACCTTGTTCCACGTGATGTCGCATCTCGCGCAGCGAAAGAGCGTTGTGACGCTGGTTTTGGAATTGAAGCAAATGACACAAATGAAGGTGTTTACCTTGACTTCTCTTCAGAAATTCGCTCGAAAGGAAAACAAGCGGCATTTGCGCAAGGAGATCACGCACCAAGTGACGCTAAAATTCTTGAGCTTGGAAAAAAATGGGTAGAAGAGAAATACGGAAACCTATTCCAAATGTACGAGAAGATTACTGATGAAAATCCGTACGAAACACCTATGAAGATTTACCCCGCTGTGCATTACACAATGGGGGGTGTTTGGGTTGATTACAACCTACAAAGTACAATTCCGGGCTGTTTTGTGGCAGGTGAAGCAAACTTCTCTGATCACGGAGCCAATCGACTTGGAGCTTCTGCATTGATGCAAGGTTTGGCGGACGGATATTTTGTATTGCCCTACACGGTTTCTAATTATTTGGCGGATGAAATCCGTACAGGGAAAATTTCTACCGAATCTGCAGAATTTGACGAGGCCGAAAAGAATGTACGCGATCAAATCAATGCCTTCTTGAATAACAACGGAACAAAATCCGTGGACTCCTTCCATAAACGCCTTGGCCTCATTATGTGGAATAAAGTCGGAATGGGAAGAAGTGAAAAAAGCCTTACAGAAGCAATTGCAGAGATTGAAGCCCTTCGTACGGAATTCCGCAAAGATGTATTCGTACCCGGAAGTGCTGAAGAGTTAAATCCAGAATTGGAAAAAGCAATGCGTGTGGCAGACTTGATCGAGCTTGGTCAATTGATGGCGCAAGATGGCCTTCAACGCAACGAATCATGCGGTGGTCACTTCCGTGAAGAATACCAAGATGAAGAAGGTGAAACACTTCGTGATGACGAGAACTTTAAATTTGTTAGCGCCTGGGAATACAAGGGTGATGACATTCGTCAGGAAGAACTTCACAAAGAAGCGTTGATTTACGAATTCATTAAAATCGCAGCGAGAAATTATAAGTAGTGGTTAGTTAGCTAGTGGTTAGTTGGTTAGTGGATTGTAACAGTAGAATGGGGAAAGTTAATTCATATAAAGATTTACAAATTTGGCAACGTTCAATTGAACTGTGTAACGCTATTTACCAGCTTTCATCGCGTTTTCCAAAGGAAGAAATGTATGGAATAACGAACCAAATGCGAAGATGTTCAGTCTCAATTCCAAGCAATATCGCCGAGGGATTTGGTCGTAGCAATAAGAGTTACATCAATTTTCTGCACATTTCTCGCGGTTCGTTGTATGAACTTGACACCCAACTTACTTTGGTTAAAAAACTAAGTTTAAGCCGTGATGAAGAGACAATTGTTTCAGTTGAACAAGAAATTAGTGAGATTGGCAAAATGATAAATTCATTCATCAATACTTTAAAGGAAAACGATAAATAAACGAATTGTTGTTGTGTAAGACTCGCCTAACTTACTAACAACTAACAATCTAAAAACTAAAATGATATGGCATCAAAATTCATCAATATAACCCTTAAAATCTGGCGTCAGAAAAACGGCACAACCAAGGGTGGTTTGGAAACTTACGGATTGAACAATGTTTCAACGGACAGTTCATTCCTAGAAATGCTCGATCAATTGAATGAGCAGTTGATCAACGAACGCAAAGAGCCTGTTGCTTTTGACCACGACTGCCGCGAAGGTATTTGTGGAAGTTGTTCCTTGTACATCAACGGACGCGCGCACGGACCAGACAGAGGTGTTACCACTTGTCAGTTGCACATGCGTACCTTCAAAGACGGTGAAACGATTTATGTTGAGCCATGGAGATCTCGCGCCTTCCCCGTAATTAAAGACTTGGTTGTTGACCGTAGCGCTTTTGACCGTATCCAACAAGCCGGAGGATTTGTTTCTGTAAACACATCTGGACGTACGATTGATGCGAATGCTACACCTATTCCAAAAGCAGATGCAGACAAAGCGTTCGAAGCAGCAGCATGTATTGGTTGTGGAGCGTGTGTTGCGTCGTGTAAAAATGGATCAGCTATGTTGTTCGTTGGAGCGAAAGTTTCACAGTATGCATTGTTGCCACAAGGAAAGGTTGAGGCGCAACAACGCGTGCTAAACATGGTACGTCAAATGGACGAAGAAGGATTCGGAAATTGCACAAATACAGGTGCTTGCGAAGTTGAATGTCCGAAAGGAATTTCGATAGAAAACATCGCACGAATGAACCGTGAATACTTGAAGGCAATCGTTACAGAAGACTAAAATTTTTCACATACGTTTTAAAAAGAGTCCGCCATTGGTGGACTTTTTTTATGATATTCGCTTTGAAACGTGCGAAAATCACCCTATTCATGCCCAACATTTGGTAATTTGTTTTACATTCGTGAAAACTAATTTAAAAACTCATATGAAAAAATTATTACTAACAATTGCTGTTGTCGGGTCGGCGTTGCTGTCTCAGGCGCAGGTTATTTGCTCGGTGGAATCACCAGCAAACATCGCGGGCAACTACGACTTCACGTGGGCAGATCCTGCGGGCGGTTGGGGAACTCCTGATTTCTTAATTCCTGGAACATTCATTACTGGTGAATTGATCATGGTAAATGATGGTACTCCTGGAACAAACGCAACGTATGGAAACAACCTTTCAGAAGAAGGGTGTAATCCTTCATTGCCAAATGCCTATGCTGGAAAAATTTGTGTTATTCGTCGAAACACATGTGAGTTCGGTTTGAAAGCATTGGAAGCTCAAAACGCTGGAGCTATCGGTGTAATCGTTGTGAATCGCGACCCTGAGGTGATTGCAATGGGTTCTGGTGCTTCTGGTGCGAGTGTAACAATTCCTTGTGTGATGATCACTAGTACGGATGGTGCTACAATTATTGACGAAATGGCTAACGGACCTGTGACTGCTTTCATTGGGAACAAAGCTGGTTTGTATGCAAACGATGGTGGTATTTCGGCTGGAACTTCTCTGATCTCTAAGTATTCTGGTGTGAATTCATTATTGGCTCAAGACAATACTGAATTTAGCTTTGCTATTGGTACTGAAGTGGTAAACTGGGGTTCAGCTGCACAATCAAACGTTACAGTGAACGCGAAAGTAACTGATCCTTCAGGTGCTACTGTTTACAACAACACGGTAACAATCACGTCTCCAATGCAATCAGGTGACACGGTAGATATATTCCCTGGTGGTGCATACTCCTTCCCTGATTTCTCATTGCCAACTTACGCTGATGGACGATACACTGTATCTTACACTTTGTCTTTGTCTGGTGCGGATGACTATGATGCGGATAACGCTGTAAGTTCTGATTTCACCGTAACTGACTCCATTCTTTCTTATGCATTGCTTGATGAAACGACAAATCACCCAGTATCAAACAACGGATACCGTCCATCTACAAACAACCAAACCTTCTCTACTTGTATGATGATTAGCGATCCTAACGCTAGCCGTATTGGTGTGAATGGCGTTTACTTCTCTGCATCTACCGCTGCTACATCTGGTGTTGCACTTACAGGTGAAGAAATCGCATTGTACTTGTACCGTTGGGACGATCCATTTGTTGACTTGAACGATGCTGCGCTTGCATTTACAGCGTTGACTTCAGTTGGTTCTGGATTTTACTACTTCCCAGGAGATCTTCAAGGGGAAACTGTTTACGGTGCATTCGATTCTCCAGTAGTTCTTGAAGATGGTGCTCGTTACTTGGCTTGTGCGCAAACTGTAAACCTGGATATATACCTTGGTCACGACACGAAAACAAACTACACGTGGAACGAAGCATACTACTTGCAACCAATCTCTCCAAACGAGAGTGATGCTGCATGGTTCGCTTCAGGATTTGGTGCTGATGCAATCTCTGCGATGGCAGTGAATGTATTCGATGTAAATTCTATCGGAATTGAAGAAAATACATTGGAAGGTGTAGCTTACCCGAACCCTGCTACCGATGTTGTCACTGTTTCTATGAAAGCTGAAGGTACTGCTACACTTACTGTAACTGATGTTGCTGGTAAAGTTGCTTTCTCTAACGCAATCAACCTTGTAAACGGTAAATCACAAATCAACATCGCTGCTCTTGAGGCTGGTGTTTATGTGTTCAATGTTGTTCTTGAGGATGGTAAAACATCACAATTCAATGTTGTAAAAAGATAATCCACGAATTGGATAGAGAAAGGGGCGACCAGTGATGGTCGCCCCTTTTTTGTTGCGCTAAAAGCCCAAAGTCTAATGTTATAATTGTTTTCTATTTGGGTTATGCGCTTGTACCACCTATAATTAAATACGATGACAAAATTGCTTTTTTCCATGCTTTGTTTTGTTTTATGTTCCTCGCTAGGCATGCGTAACAAATCAACTCACTTATTGACTGGAACCAAACAAATATTTGTGAATTCAACCAAAGATTTTTCGCTCGAGGATACCGTACTTTTCCCTGGTATATTCTTGAACAAGGAAAGTGATGAACTAACTGAGGGCTTTCAACTATTCACATTTGACTTTGACAAAAACACGGTCGAGCATAATTTTTGGAAATACTATGGAGATTCTATTGTAGACACAACGGTAAATCTCATCATCAAACCGATATCTGTTAACGAGAACTTTGCCATTTTCATTTTTGAAGATAAATCCATGTATTACAACACCTTGAAAGAAAAATATTTTATTCTAAACCTAAAAAACAACCCGAATTATCCCAAACTACAGATTTTATGGAAAGAGCCCGGAGGACTAAAAGGGGCGTACGCAGTGGATACCCGAGATTTCAATGGCTTATTTACGGATTCAAAAGAGGATATCTTTGAGCTTTAGAGCAATCTGCTTACCTTAGTTAACAGGCCTAAAGGTTGATTAATTGGGCCAGTCGTACTTGTACTTAACACGCCTAGGTTCTTTTTCAGGAAATATTTCAAAGTATATTTCAGGTGCCCCGTAGGCATCATATTCCCAATCTCGTCTAAATATGTTCATCATATTTCTCCCTAACTCTTTTTGGCCTAATTTATATAAACAGTATCCTTTACCAATTAGTTCATGATTTCCAAGCCTACTAAATCGAGATTCTCCTGCTCTTTCGAAGCAATACAAGGCACCATAATAGTCTTGCAGTTCAATTCTGCAGTACCCCAAATCACAATAATAATCATACCAATTCCAATTGACATTTCCTTCGAACGATCGAATTGCTTTTAAATAGTATTCTTCAGCTTCATTAAATCTCCTGCAATCGGATAAATACTCAGCATAAATCGCATATGGGGTGACAGCACTATCACCATACTTTTCGATCAATACTTTGCAATCCTTGAATGCATTCGACGAGTCCTTCAATTCTTTAAAATAATACTCTGCTCTGTATTCAAGTATTCTGAATTCTTCTGCATTTTCCGAAGAAAGAGCGAATTTTAAATTCTTTAATACCTGTCTACTATTTTTATAGTATTTTCTAAATAGATTCGCTCTGGCGAGATAATAATTTGAATTAGGTTTCAAAGAAATCAAACTCCCATTATTACAGCTGAATAAAGAACAAAACAATAATGAAATAACTAAATACTTTAACATTTCTCTACATTTATTCAAATGTACAAGTTTTAATCTTAATAAATAATTATTAGTCAGGGGTAAAAGATTTGAATCTGAAACTCGCATTTATGTAAACACCCTATTGGAATTTAATAGTTTAACACAGTTTCCCCTATATTTTTTTATATTTTCGTTGGGACACTTGTACATGGAAAAATGCCTATTTATACAGCAACTTTGTGAGGAAGGATTTTTACTTTTTCCTTGTGATGAGTATCATAAACCTTTACTGAATGTTTCAAACTTTAGGGTTGAATTATTCCGATTTAATGAGGAAATGAAATTAAAGATTCACCATGGTACGTTTAATTATTCCCAGAATTTAGCATTGTTGTGCGGTGTTAGAAATGAATTGGTAGTCGTAGATGTGGATAAAGAATTTCGAGGTACATCCGTTTGGAAAGATTGGCTTTTGCGGTACAATGGTGGAAAAGATATTGAAACGCTCAAAATTGAAACAGCTGGTGGAGGTTTACATTATTATTTTCATTTTCAACGCGAGCAATTTTATCCATTTGAAAGCATTTACCGACCTTCTTTTCAAACATACGGTAAGGCGGGAATTGACTTAATTGCTGAAAATGGCTATGTAATGATTCCCTTTACCGTTCATCTGAATGGGAACGTGTATTCCATTAAAAATTATTCATCCGGCGTCAATATAAAAGAACAAATTAATCATTTGCCTGAATGGCTCTTTTTACTGTTCAAGAATACTACGGAATGGAGGAAAAATAATATTTTTAGATTAAACTATAAAACATGAATAATCAAAGAGAAACACTTGACATTTACAATTGTTTAAAACAATTCCTACAGATAAAGTCTCCAGATTCTATCAGCCTAAAATCGTGTTTTCGTGGATTTGGATTTCCTAATGGTGATAAAAGGGGTGATGATAATTTTGCCAATAGAATAGAGTATTCATACATAGAAGGTCATTATAAGGAAGATTACAAGTCATTGTTAGGAAATGACTTGAGTTATGAATCTTTTTATCATTGGGTGATTACAGAAGCGAATGAAGATCAATTAAGTTCGTTGTTTTCAGAATTCCCATTTAAAATTAAACACTTGTTTTATATGGATAAAGACGAGGATTGCGACGAAGATTACGAAGTGTTTGATTTCGATGAAATTAGTTCTCATCCCATAGCGAAAGATAAAGATTTTTTAAATGATTATTTTCATGAAATAGCCCAAGCTTCGAATCAATTAATTCTATTAAAGAAGCCTGGAAATGAAGAAGACTCAGAGATTTATGATATCAACGGCAAATGCATAAGTAATTTAATCTACAATAAGGTTTTTAACGAATTGGATGACGACAATCTGTACGGTGGTAATTTGATAAAATCCATTGATAAGGATAATTTCATTTTAATTGAGCAATGTGGAAACCCTTATTATTTTTCTACGATTAAATATTTATTTCAATGGAATGGTGAAGAAATCGAGTTAATTAAAACCATTGAGGATGATTTTAATTTGGATACTAAAGAAAGTCAGATTCTAGCAAATGACATTTCAAAATTATTTATTGAAAGCCTAGCCGAGAGTGTAAACTAGTAAGTTTTTGTTTTAGATTATAATGTCAAAAAACCTGAGCTATGACTCAGGTTTTCTTGTAAACGAAATTGTCGTCAGACTTATATAAAAGAACTCTCAATTAGAAGTTCAATGTTAATCCAAAGATCAATGGATTCGCCTCTGGATTCAATGTGGTGTAGAACAACGGAAGCAGTCCATAACTAGCAAATGCTCCCCAGTTTCCGTATCCAATGCGAACAGTTCCATCCAGGCGAAACGTTTGCAAACCAAACTGCCCTTTCTGCACTGAAACGATTCTTTTCCCATCGTCATACGCACGCTTGTAACGTGAGGCAATTTTCACACCTCCAACAACACCAGCGGCAACATAGAATGACTTGTCTGCATCTGCATTGCTATTGAATTCTAGCAATAGGGGAACGGTCAAATATGTGGCTTTTAATTTGTTCTTGGTATAATTTATTGCAGTGTCCATAACCGCGACAAGGTCTCCCCCTCCCTCATCACCAATTTGAACGCTAGCCACATAATTATCACGAAAAGCCACTTGTGTAAAGCTGAAACCAAGTCCCGTAGTGATTCCTAAATATTCTTTTGCAATGGGGAATTTGTGCTCAAATATATTCAAGTTCCACACCATAGATTTACCAATGTCGTTTTTCAAGTAATCGCTAGTGCCAAAATCTTGATTGAACTGATTGTTCATGAGCATCATGAAACCCATATCTAATCCAGCCCAATGCGCTTCAAAGGCTTTGTCTTCTTTTGAATCCCCTGGTGCAGCATCGATGGTGTCCAATTTTTCATCACTTTCATCAGAATGATCAATGAGAATAATTTCCACTTTTCCCATGTTCATGCGTGTGGTGTCGCGCTTAGTCTCCTCCTTTTGTGCAAATGCATGAAGTGAAACCATACATAGCACTATTGCCGTCTTTTTCATACTCTTGTTTTTAATTGATTTAAGCGCTTTTTGTCGCTTTTGTTGGGTTAGACCTTCATTCTGATAAAAAGTTACAGCAGAGGCAACTTATTCTTCCCAATCGGTCATAAAATCATCGAGGTCGCGACGGTCTTTCTTGGATGGCTTCCCGGTTCCAAATTGTCTATACGCCTGTTGAGCCAATTGGTACTGACGCAACTTTTCGCGTTCTTCATCCGTGGTCGTGTCGAGTAGATACTCCGCAACGAGTTTTGGACCGACGCGTTTTTCTAATAGTTGAACAACCGAGTAGGTGAATGTAGCAGTATTGTGAGAAACAGAAATTAAATCACCGACCTTAGGTTCACGCGAAGGTTTGATGCTTGCACCATTGACCTGTACTCTACCTTTTGAAATCAATTCAACGGCATGCGAACGCGTTTTTGCCAAACGCACGGCCCAGAGGTATTTATCCCATCTCAAACTCAAGACGCGCTTTTTTAGAAAGTGACTCGATGATGCATTGATAGGAGTGGTCTATGAGACGATAAAACAAAGCATCAGGAACATCGCTATTGACAGCAATCGTATTCCAATGTGTTTTACTCATATGCCAACCGGGTTGAATTCCAGCGTAGGACTCCCTTAACTCAATCGCATATTCAGGATTGGATTTAAGATTCACACCAGAAAAGTTATCTACGTCAGTCAGCGCAAACATTTTATTGCACACCTTAAAGACCAAGGTTTTATGATCGAAAGGGAAATGTTCAGTTACTCCTTTTTTCGCCAAACAATAGGTTCTGTATGACTCAAGGTTCATTGCGATTAATGAATGGCTGGGGCGTTATCGTAACGTCCTAGGCGGTACAACATTTTTGTGTGCTCACTCAACGCTGAAACAAATGTCTTGTACGAATGATATGGCAAGTTATATTCAGTCGCCGTCTCGCGAACGATTTTAGACAATTTGCGGTAGTGTATGTGACAGATATTTGGGAACAAGTGATGTTCCACTTGATAGTTTAAACCACCAACATACCAAGAAAATAGACGCGCTCCTGGAGCAAAATTCGCCGTGTTGTACAATTGGTTTACTGCCCAATCCGCTTGAATGTTTCCAGAGTCATCTGGCATAGGATAATCTGATACCGGTGTTACGTGAGCGGGTTGGAAAATACTCGCCAATGTTAATCCTGCAACAAAGTGACTCGCCAAGAAACCAAGAATTGTGAACCACCATGGTGCCGGAACGAAATAGATCGGCAAAGCAATGAACACTCCAGCGTAAATGATTTTATTCACGATTAGAACAGCTAAATGCTTGGCAAACGTGATCTTTTGAGTTCCTATCAATCCCATTTTCTTGTAACGAACCGCTTGATTGTAATCTTTTGAAACGAACCAAAGGAGTGTCATTAATCCGTAAAAAAACCAAGCATAGATGTGTTGGAATTTGTGGAATTTTCTACGCTTCTCGTGTGGAGAAAAACGAAGTACTGGGCCTGGGTTTAAGTCTTCATCCATCCCTGTTACATTGGTGTACGTATGGTGTAAAATATTGTGTTGAATTCTCCAATTGACATCACTTCCACCCAAGAAAATCATCACGTTTCCAACAAGTTTATTTACCCATTCCTTACTCGAATAAGCGCCGTGATTGGCATCATGCATGACAGAAAGGCCAATTCCCGCCATTCCAAACCCCATGATTACCCACAGCAACATGATGAACCAATAATTTTCTGCTATTGTGAGCATGATCACGAAAGGCGTGAAATAAATCGCCAACATCGCAATGGTTTTGAACACCATTTGAAAATTTGCATGACGAGAAATATTCTCCTTTTTAAAGTATTCGTTTACTCTCTTCTTTAGGGTTTTGTAAAACTCATCGTTGTGTCCTGACGCAAATTTAACACTTGAAATGTCCATGCAGTTTGGTTTAAGTGAAGCACAAAGATACGATAATCAGTAAGGTAAACCTAACAATACGTTACACGCTATCATTAAACATTATTCTCGCTATTTTTGTTAGACTTTTTTAAGCAATCTAACATGTCCAACACCCCTGAAAATTCCTTGCCCTATTGTCTTGATTTATTGAATCGAAAGCGTCTTTCAACACTTGAGATTCAAATTGGTAACACAAGTATGGGAGGAAATGCACCCATTCGCGTTCAATCCATGACCACCACAGACACTATGGATACAACAGGATCCGTAGAGCAATCTATCCGTATGATTGACGCGGGTTGTGAGTTGGTGCGTTTGACTGCTCCGAGTAAAAACGAAGCCGAGAATTTGCGCAACATCAAGGAAGTCTTGAATTCTCGCGGGTACAATACACCACTTGTCGCGGACATTCACTTTACACCCAATGCCGCTGAAATTGCTGCGGGTATTGTCGAAAAGGTCCGAGTGAATCCGGGTAATTACGCGGACAAAAAGAAATTTGAAGAGATTGATTATACAGAAGAAAGTTATCAAGCTGAATTAAGACGCATTGAAGAAAAATTCACGCCCCTCGTTTTGCTTTGTAAAACGAACGGAACAGCGATGCGCATTGGCACCAATCACGGGTCATTATCCGATCGAATTCTAAGCCGTTTCGGTGATACGCCAGAAGGAATGGTAGAATCCGCGATGGAATTTATTCGCATTTGTGAAAAACATGAGTACCATTCGCTAGTGATTTCGATGAAGGCGAGTAACACTCTTGTGATGGTTCAAGCCTACCGCCTATTGGTAGCCACAATGTTGAAAAACGGAAGATGCTATCCGTTGCACCTCGGTGTAACTGAAGCAGGAGACGGCGAAGATGGTCGAATAAAATCTGCTGTAGGAATCGGCGCTTTACTAGAAGATGGGCTAGGTGATACGGTTCGTGTTTCATTGACCGAAGCACCAGAATTCGAAATCCCGGTTGCACGAAAGCTGATTGCCAAATATTCGAATCGAAAAAACATCTTTCCTTTACCTGAGGGACAAATTCCTAAATATTCACCATACAGTCAGGAGAGAAGAAAAACAACACAACAACACAACATTGGAAGCGAACATGTGCCTGTTGTAGTTGCTGATTTATCAAACAAGAAAGAAATAACACCAGCAAACTTTTTTGCGTTCGGATATACGTATTCCGTTCAATTGGATAAATGGACAATCTTGGACCAGGCTGCAGATTATGTATACATCGGTGATAACACCTTGGATTTTGAATTACCCGGTCCGATCGGAGTAATCGTTAACTATGCTGTTTGGCAAAAACTGTACACGAATAAAGCTGGTTTTTCTCCCTTGTTAACCCTTGAGCAAGTTCAAGAAATCACAACAGATACAGCAGGGTTTGTACTCATCAAGGCAGAGGATGCCATGCCGGTTGACTTGCTTCGATCTCATCCGGGTTTAACCGTCGTATTGGCGACTGATTTTGACAACAAGACACATGTTTTCCGAAACTTTTATTTGAATTTAGCGAAAAACGGTTTAATCAACCCAATTATCCTTCAATTCACGGAACACACTGCAGACGAGGAGACCTTTCAGTTATACACATCATCAGATGCCGGATCATTGTTGATTGATGGCTTTGGAGATGGTTTATGGTTGTGTAGTGACCAACCGCGGAAAGTCATCAACTCAACCGCCTTTGGGATACTTCAAGCGACGCGATCCAGAATATCAAAAACCGAATACATTTCATGTCCATCTTGCGGACGTACCTTGTTTGACTTACAAGAAACAACCGCCAAGATACGCGAGCGCACTTCACACTTGAAGGGAATCAAGATTGGGATTATGGGTTGTATTGTGAATGGGCCGGGAGAAATGGCTGATGCAGATTACGGGTATGTAGGAACCGGGCCTGGTAAGATCAATCTATACAAAGAAAAGGAAGTAATCAAGCGCAACGTTCCTGAAGACAACGCAGTTGATGAGCTTATCGAGCTTATACGATCCAATGGGGACTGGATAGATGCACAATACTAAAAAATAAAAGGTCCGAAATTAACTCTCGGACCTTTTTTATATCATTATGTTTCACGTGAAACTATCGACCTAAGTGTATCAAAAGAACAGAAATGTCACTTGGTGAAACACCACTAATTCTAGCCGCCTGACCAATGTTCACTGGTCGAACTTTAGTTAGCTTTTCTTTTGCTTCCGAGCTTAGACTTAACATCGCTTTAAAGTCTGTATCACTCGGAATTACTACATCTTCCAAACGATTCATCTTGTGTGCTTGTTCTTCTTCTCGCGATATGTAGCCTTCATATTTCATCAAAATCTCAGCTTGAGAAACAATGTCTGGATGATCATTCATCAGATCATGTGCTAATTTATTTAGGTCTGAATTCAAATTTAAAAGGTCAGATATTTCTATTTGTGGACGTGTAATTATACTCGACATTTTAACCTTTTGCGTCAATAACGAAGAGTCCTTCAGCTCCAAAACAGGGTTCAATTCCTCTGGTGAAACACTCGTTTCTTTAAATGCCTGAATTAACTTTTCGGTGCCAAGATTTTTGATTTCCACACGCTTTAAGTCCTCTTCATTGGCTAAACCAATACCAACACCAATAGGAGTGAGGCGCACATCCGCATTGTCCTGACGCAAAAGAATACGGTATTCAGCACGACTGGTAAACATTCGGTACGGTTCTTTCGTTCCTTTTGTAATCAAATCATCAATCAATACACCGATGTATGCTTCATCACGATTTAGAATAAACGCTTGATCACCATGCACCTTTCGATGTGCATTAATACCCGCCATTAAACCCTGACAAGCTGCTTCTTCATACCCAGTTGTTCCATTGATTTGTCCAGCAAAAAATAGATTTTCTACTTGTTTGGTTTCCAAGGTGTGTTTCAACTGGGTAGGAGGGAAGTAGTCATATTCAATTGCATAGCCTGGACGAAACATTTTCACATGTTCAAAACCTGGAATGCTCTTCATTGCTTCATACTGCACTTCCTCCGGTAAAGACGTACTAAAGCCATTCACATAAATTTCTACGGTACGCCATCCTTCTGGTTCGACAAAGATTTGATGGCGATCACGATCTGCAAAACGATTGATTTTATCTTCTATACTTGGACAATATCTAGGCCCGCTTGATTTAATCGCACCATTAAACATTGGGGAACGATCAAAACCTGTGCGCAATAAATCATGTGTTCGTTCATTTGTATACGTGATGTGGCATGGACGTTGTAAAGTGAGTGCCGAGGTGCTTCCGAAACTAAATTTCGAAGGGTTCTCATCTCCTTCTTGAATTTCCATTTTCGAATAATCCAGCGATCGTCCATCCACACGGGGAGGGGTACCTGTCTTCATTCGACCGGCTTCAAAACCCAATTCAATCAATTCCTCTGTTATTCCGGTCGAAGCTTTTTCTCCAACACGACCACCACCGAACTGTTTTTCACCAAGATGAATCAAACCATTCAAAAAAGTTCCATTCGTTAAGACAACACTTTTCCCGTATATCGATATTCCAAGTGAAGTTTTGACACCACGAACAACACCACCTTCAACAATAATTCCGTTGCACATGTCTTGCCAGAAGTCAACGTTGGGATTTTCCTCCAAAAGAAAACGCCATTCCTCTGCAAACTTCATTCGATCATTTTGCGTTCTAGGAGACCACATCGCTGGGCCTTTCGAACGATTCAGCATTCGGAACTGAATCGCGCTTTTGTCACTCACAATTCCAGAACCACCACCAAGCGCATCAATTTCTCGAACGATTTGTCCCTTAGCCACACCACCCATTGCTGGATTGCAACTCATCTGAGCAATGGTGTTCATATTCATTGTGATCAACAAAACCTTTGAACCCATTTTTCCCGCCGCATTCGCGGCTTCACATCCTGCGTGGCCAGCACCGACCACAATCACATCAAATTCTTGAAGCATCCTGTAAACATTGTTTCACGTGAAACAAAATTACAACCTCAAATGCCTTTATGTTTCACGTGAAACATACTTATCTAAATAATAACCCTCTTTATCACGCATTAACTTTGCTTCTAGGTCACTTTTGTCGCCATAACCACACAAATGGAGGACACCATGAACACAAACACGCCTTAACTCTATTGCGCGATCGAAATCTAAGCCTTGAGCATTTTCATAAACCCGATCAACAGAAATGAATAAATCTCCAGAAACAATACTCCCCTCTGTGTAATCAAACGTGATTATATCCGTATAATAATCGTGATCCAAATATTGGCGGTTCATGACCAACAAATACTCATCAGAACAAAAAATCACAGTAATTTCACCGGTTGTTTTACCCTCTTCGCTTACGGCATTATCTAACCAGAAAGAAAAAAGTTCCGAAGACAACTCCGGAACTTCTACATCTATGAACTCAAATAAAATCATTGCTTCGAAAAGTAGATATTCACTGTTCTGCCCAAATTATCAAACTCTACTTCATCAGATAAATTACGCATCAAGAAGATACCACGTCCATTTTCTTGCATTATATTCTCAGGCGCTGTAGGGTCGGGGAGATTGGTAAAATCGAAGCCTGGACCTTCATCCGAGACACTGAAACAAAACGTTTGACCACCATCGCCAACAGCTACATCCACCTCGAGATTCTCTTGGCGCTTATTGCCGTGCAAAATCGCGTTGTTCACCGCTTCTGTGACCGCAATCAACACGTTGCCATAGTAATCCTCGTTCACCGATAAATCCGCACATACACGGTCAATTAACGTCTCTACTCTTGCGACATGATCAAATGACGACGGAATCTTTAATGTTTCAATTACTTCGTATCCTTCTTTCATCGTTCTAGCGATTATAAAGACCGATTGAAATACTCGTTTGCCTTGTCCTTGTAGTACTTTCTGTACGCCGGATCCACCGAACGAAGAAGATCAATTTGTCTTAATTTCTGTCGGTTATACTCCTCAAACAAAATATTGTTACCATTATTTTCATTTTTTCCAGAAGTCGATTCACGTTTCTCTTCAAAGCCTCTTTCCATCAACGCTTTTTCACTTTCCAACAAGCGCGTCAGTATCTCTTTCTGGCGGGTAATTAAATCCTGTGAAAACTGTTTATTGATCAGGGCACGCTCTTGTTCTTCAAGTTCCTTAATAAGTGGGTTAAGCTGATTTCCTTTGCCCTTACCTTCCTTATTCATTTCGTTTCGCAACTGTTCCAAACGCTGACGGATCGCAGTCTGTTCAGCCGCCATTTTTGCAATTTCTTTATTGCCTAGACCTTGCATACCCATACCTTGCTGACCAGGCTTATTACCCTGACCTTCTCCCGGCTTTTCTCCTGGTTTCTGACCCCCTGGATTGGGTCCCTTTTGCATCTGTTCCAACTGCTTTTTAAGCATCTGCTTCATGTCACTTGAATTCATTGACTGGCCACCTTTCGGGTTAGAACCGCCAGGTTTCGAACAACTCCCACTACCCGCCTTTTGACTCTGCATTTGTTGCTGCATTTGCTGCAAACTTTCATTCAATAGCAGGGCTAAATTGTTGTACGATGTCATCACCGTTTGTTGATGAATTCCCAGTGATGACTTGCGGTGCTCATCAATATCTTCCAAGGATAAAATATGATTCTCTCGGATCGTATTCAACTCCTTGTCCACGAAAGAAGCGATCTTCGGTTGACGCTTCGCCAGGGCCATTAGACTGTCACGAACAATTTTTGTGTCGTCGATAATCGCGCGCTGTTTTCGACCATATCTTCGGTAAGCGGGGTCATTGCTGCCAATGGTCGCAAAGCGCTTCATCACCTCTTCTTGATCAAAACTTAAGGCCATTAAGCTTTCTAAAATATTTCGCAAAGCGTTCATATCTTCCTCCTCTTGTTGCTGATTCGCTTGTTGCTGCATCATATCCATCTGCTCCGCCATCTCCTTCATTCCATCAGCAGCCGACTTCTGGTTTTCACCAGCCTTCTTCTCTTTTGAATTTTCCAAACCTTCCTTCGCATCATTCAAATCCTCTGAAATTTCCCCCTCCTTTTTCTCAGTATCACCTAAATCCATAGGTCGTTCAAGCTCTTTATTCAGCTCATTCAATTTTTTCAAATCCTCCTTCAACTCTTCGAACTTCTTGTTGATCTCATCTTGCTTTTTTACAGCGTCATCTTTCTTGATTTTCTCCGCTTCAATCTCCTTTTTCAAGTCTTCTTGTTCCTTAGAAAGCTCTTTTAATTCTTTCTCGATATCATCAATCTTCTCATTCACCTGAAGGCGCTTTAACATCTCCAAACTACGATCAAGTTGTTTTTTCATGTCCTCAGAAGACTGTTCCAACTTGTCTAAATTATCTTTCAATTCTTCCTTGTTGTTGTTCTTCAAAAGCTCCTCAAGTTTCTCTAACAAATCCTTCAACTCATCATCCATCACCTCATTCAAAAGCTTCTCAATCATCTCTTGTTTTTCCAAAAGTTCTTGGTCCATTTCGGATAATTGGTCTTTCTGCTGTGAGCTTTGTTCCATCATCTGCTTCATTTGTTCCAAAGCGTCTTTAATGCTCTCTTGTTCCTGCTGTAGTTGTTGGACTTGATTCAATTTGTTCCAATCGCTATTCTTGGAGTTCATAACGTCTTTCTTCATCTTCTCGACATCCTTTTGAAAATCCTTGGTGCGATTTAACAAACTCGATAAATCATTTTGAATCTTCTCCTGATCTTCCTCACGTTTGTCATTCAGCTCTTCCAGCGAAGGAAGTTTATAGGTGAAAACTTGACTTCTGGTAGACTTACTACCGTTCACACCATCATTATCTGTAACCACAAAATAGTATTCGATGCGGTCGTTTAATTTTACCCTTTCACGACGGAAATCAACAGCAAAATCAAAGGGTAAATCTGTACCATTCACCTTGCGTACAGATAAACGCTCCTCACGTCGTTTGCCATCCGCTGAAATCAACGTGTACACGAAATTCAAACTTGTCAAACCATAATCATCCGTGACTTGGCCAGTAAAGAAATGAAGACCTTCAGAAACCGTGTCTTGCAACTCGTTGACAATCACGGAAGGGTAGGCGTCCTTCACAACACTCAACTGAAAACCTGTTGAATCTACTTTGGAACGATGCGCATTTTGCATATAAATACTCACACGAGAGGTTTCGTTCAGCTTCTTAGACAACCTGAAGCCTTCCGACGTAAAACGCTTTCTAACGCTATTAAAAACGAAATCGACATACTTCGTATTCTTCGTTAAGACACTCCATTCGATTTGTGTTCCCTCAGGCACTGTTAGATCACCGGCGTTGGCAATGACCTCATCCTGTTTTCCAAGGTAGGATGGGTAGCTTAATTTCGCCTCCATCTTACCAATCGCTGAACGACCAAATACATTCAAGCGGTATTCATCACTATTAAATTCATTCGCCTCAAAATAGAAGGTACCCGATTGCTTTGGCTTGCGAATAACTCCAGAGAAAACATTCTTTGCTTTCCTGGTCATTAAGAACTTGCCATTCTCACTCACCAAATAAATGTGTTCAGGGAAATTCCTGCCCTTTAAGCGCACTTCAACCGGGAAATCTTCCCCTTCTTCAATCGAAAGATTATCGTTGCTTAAAACAAAGTTAAATGGTGCGACAGGCTTAAACTCTTTCTGGTAATTCACCACACGATTTGTTCCTTGAAGGAAAAGTGAGGGTGCTGCGACACCAACAGCAACGAAGATTAGGAACACCGGCAGAAGGTACTTTACATACTTTCTATTCTCTCGGAAATCGATTGCTGATGCAAACGGAACTGCAGTCAAAGTATTTGAACGTTGCATCACACTCGCACGAAGCAGTTCAATATTTCCATGATTCGCATCCAAATCATCCCGTAACTGCAATGTGTTTTTTAAACGATCGGAAATGTTTGGAAAGAAAGAACCAATGATTTCAGCCGCTTGATATCGGTCTATACGCGCACCGAAAGAGTACAGTTTTAAGAGAGGAATAGCAATGTACCGAACCAAAATGCCGAGGTTCACCAGGATAAAACCAAAGAAAAAGATGGCGCGCGTTACTGACCCAAAACGTCCAAAATACTCCAGCGTTGTAGTCAATAAAAAGGTGAATAATAAAACACCTATGAACAGTAAGACACCACGAATCATCTGGTTTTTGTAAAACTTTCGGATAAACGCGTCTATCTGTTCCAATAATTGATCAAAAGCACTACCCATCACTCCTTATTTTTGGCTTAACCTACTAAAATAAAACATATTCTTCAATTCGTTCAACACGAAAACATGTCAACACAGAAAAACGCTTCACCTACACATTCATAACACAGGTAGAAAGCCTTTCCCTCAACGAAAACTCATTATCTTTGCGCAAAACTTTTAGTCATGTCTGACAAGCCAGTACGCGTGCGCTTTGCCCCATCTCCAACAGGACCTTTACACATGGGGGGGGTAAGAACAGCACTTTACAACTATCTTTTCGCGAAGAAAAACAACGGAACATTCATCATTCGTATTGAAGACACGGATCAAACACGATTTGTTCCTGGTGCTCAAGATTACATCATGGACTCTTTAAAATGGTGTGGCATCATGCCCACTGAAGGTCCAGGTATTGGTGGAAATCATGGACCCTATGTTCAATCAGAACGCAAAGAAACGTACCGTCCTTATGCCGAACAATTGGTAAAAGAGGATAAGGCTTACTACGCTTTTGACTCCGCGGAAGAATTGGAAGATATGCGCGAACGTGCGAAACAAATGGGGATGCCGAACTGGCAATACAACCATGTCACACGCACAACGCTTAAGAATTCGTTAACGCTTCCTCAAGATCAAGTAGATGCGATGTTAGCGGAGGGTATTCCTTATGTGATCCGCATGAAGATGCCGAGAAACCGAGACGTTCGTTTTGAAGATATCATTAGAGGTTGGGTAGTTGTAAACACAAATAATCTAGACGATAAAGTGTTGTTCAAAAGCGATGGAATGCCCACCTATCACTTGGCAAATATTGTTGATGACCATTTAATGGAAATCAGTCATGTGATCCGTGGGGAAGAGTGGTTGCCGTCTGCGCCACTTCATTTTATGTTGTACGAAGCTTTTGGTTGGGATTGCCCTCAATTTGCACATTTACCGCTATTGCTTCGGCCTGACGGAAACGGTAAACTATCGAAGCGTGATGGGGATCGCTTAGGATTTCCTGTATTCCCAACAGACTGGCATACGGCTGAAGGAGAATTGTACTCCGGTTACAGAGAAAAGGGATACTTTCCTGGTGCGTTCATAAATATGCTGGCTTTCCTAGGCTGGAACCCGGGGACACCGCAAGAGATCTTTTCTTTGGCAGAATTGTGTGAGGCGTTTACCCTTGACCGTGTTTCCAAAGCTGGGGCAAAATTTGATCCAGACAAAACAAAATGGTTCCAACAACAATACTTGCGCATGACCCCGGATAAGGAGTTGGCTGAAATGCTTGCGACGGAAATGGAAAAACCTTTGGACCAAGATTCACTTGAAACGATTTGTCATTTGATGAAGGAGCGAGCGACATTCGTTCGTGACATTTTATCTGATGGCGCATACTTGTTTGATGCCCCAACAACTTACGACGAGCAAACCGTTTCTAAAAAATGGAAAGAAGGCTCCGTTGTAATTTTAGGAGAGTGGAAAGGTGTTTTAGAGACTATTAAACCATTCAACCATGAAAACATCGAAACTGCCTTCAAAAGCTTCCTTGCAGATAAAAATTTAGGAATCGGTGCTGTTTTGCCACTTTTCCGACTTTTATTGACTGGAACAGGAATGGGGCCAAGCATGTTCGAAATCGCTGAATTCCTTGGAAAAGAAGAAAGCTTATTACGTATTAATCAAGGACTTACAGCTGTTGAAGCATTGAAAAATCAAGCATGAAACACACAATCGAAGTCAATGGAATAAAAATTTATGCTTTTCACGGTTGCTTGCCTGAAGAAGAAAAAATTGGAGGTCATTACGTGGTTGATGTTATGTTAAATACAGATTTTAGCGAAGCAGCGCATACCGACGAGCTTTCCAAGACAGTTGATTATGTGTTGATCAATCACATCGTAAAAGAGGAAATGGCCATTCGTTCAAAATTGATCGAGCAGGTAGGTCAACGAATTGTTGATCGCATAAAACACGAAGCGAAGGGCATTGATTTTTTACGTGTGAAGGTGACTAAAATTACTCCTCCAATAAATGGAGATGTGGACAATGTCGCAATCATCATTGAAGAATAATTTTTTTTGGTATATTTGCACTCCTAGTGGTTTCGTGGCCGAGCGGCTAGGCAACGGTCTGCAAAACCGTGTTGAATGGCAGGGAAAATCAACAAAGCCCATTAGACTTTCGTAGAAAGGCGAGGCTTTTGGGTTGATATGTAACCAATACACAGGATCACAAAGTAATCCACTCGAAACCTTAAATAAACCCATTCGATTATTTGTTCGACCCCGATGGGGATACATCTGCTAGATAATTTCTACAAAGCAACAGGTAAACTTAAAAGTGCTCTAAGGAATCTATTTACAATTATTCAGAACCTAACTATGCTATTCATTAACACACATCATTTAAAAATAAAATTCATTCACATCCTAAAACTATAGTCCCAGATAACCCGAGAAATATAGTAAACACATAATAAACAGATAGTTATTAAAGAAAATTTGTAACCAATTAAAAATCTATAATTACTTTTGCACTCATATTCAAGCATTTAGATTTTTACAGTTTCATGAAAAAACTCTTATTTATACTTCCATTGCTCGCTGCGTGCAGCATAGAAAACTCAACAACAACCAATGGTATGTGTAATTGCTACAAGGAAACTCAACAACAAAACGCGGATGGATCTTTCTCAACAACAAACAGCAGCATACCTTCCCCAGATGCTTGCCAAAAGAACGGACTCATCGAATATTCAAATTCACGCACATACCGCGTTCTTTGGCATTGCAATTAATGTTTAGTACTACTGCGGTTTCATTTATTCCTATTTAACCTTTCTTAAGTGTCAACGCGGTACTATTCCAAAATAAGGGGCTACCTTTGCACGAAATAACCACTGTATGGAAATTCTTGTCACCGGTCCTGATGGCGTTCTCGGAAGCAATCTTGTTCGTGAACTCATTCAACGCAACTACAAAGTAAATGTACTCGTTGAACCAGGAAAAGACCCTATCACTCTGAATGGATTACCAATTACAGTCATTCATGGCAACATTCTCGACGCAACATCAATTGATCACGCAATTCAAGGAAAAGAAATCGTATTTCATTGCGCGGCAGCGACAAATGTATATAAACCAAGGAATGAAATGGTTAATCGCGTCAATATCGAAGGAACACAAAACGTTATCGACGCAGTATTGAAACATGGCACAAAGCGCTTAATATACGTGGGAACTGCAAATTCCTTCAGTTTCGGAAATTCGCTAGATACTCCTGGTGTTGAAGACACCCCCTACCTTTCTGTTAAATATGGATTGGATTACATGGATTCCAAATACAAAGCGCAACAACTTGTTTTGGCTGCTGTGAAAGATAAAGGTTTGCCAGCCTGGGTTGTGAACCCAACCTTTATGATTGGTCCATACGATTCTCGTCCTAGCTCTGGCGCCATGATACTCGCTGTTCATCAAGGACGAGTTCCTGGATATTCTAACGGCGGAAAAAACTATGTGGCGGTGAAAGATGTTGCAACAGCCATGGCGAATGCAATCACGATGGGTAGAATTGGTGAATGTTACATCGTGGGTAACATCAATCTTTCCTATAAAGACGCTTTTGCATTGATCGCCAAAACAATAGGAGCAAAAACACCAACCCGAAGACTTTCTAATGTTATGGTTCAAGCCTATGGAACGATCAACTCTTTCTTTGCAGGAATCTTTGGATACTATCCCTCAGTAACGAAAGAATTGGCGCAGATCTCATGTGAAAACCATTATTATTCAGCGGCGAAAGCACAGAAAGAATTGCAAATGCCACAAACACCATTGGAAGTAGCCATTAAAGAATGCTTCGACTGGTTCAAAGAAAACAATTACCTTGATAAGAAATAATGAACTACCAAACTCTTGATGTAGATCTGTCGTGGCAGTTCAATGACTTAACTTCGTTTTTACCGATCGTTCTTTCATTGGTATTCTTCGTAATCTATTGGTTTACGGCACAGTCCACAGTAATAAAGAATCGCTTTTATGCTGCGAACGACTTTGATACCGCTTCCTTACGACATATCTTCTTTACGAAATACTTTGGATTCATTACGATGGGCGTCATACCATCTTTGATCTGTCTTATTTTTCTTCCAAAATATACACTTGCTGATTATGGTCTCACCTTTATTCCTTCCACAACAGTATTTACTATTGTTTGGACTTTAGGACTTTCCATTTTGGTTATTCCTTTAGCGTACATCAGTGCGAAAAAACCAAAGAACCTTGTAAACTACCCACAGATTCGGTCTAAAGTATGGACACAGAAGACAGTATTCATCGCTGCGCTTGGGTGGGCGTTATACCTCTTTGGTTACGAATTTTTATTCCGTGGAACGTTATTGTTTCCTTTGGTTGATGCCTTTGGTGTATGGCCGGCAATCGCAGTAAATATTGCGCTTTATTCCGCTACACACATTCCGAAAGGACTGGATGAAACGATTGGGGCTATTCCATTAGGCCTTGTTTTGTGCCTTCTAACATTGGCCTCTGGAACCATCTGGATTGCATTCTTAGTGCATGTTGCTATGGCGTGGACGAATTGCTTTACCGCATTGAAATTTCATCCTGACATTCACTATCAGCCCAAGAATAAATGAGCAGAGAACTGAACGGTAAAGTAGCCATCATCACTGGTTCTAGTCGCGGAATAGGTCAAGCGATTGCATTAGAGCTGGCATCAAAAGGGGCGTGTATTGTATTAAATGGTCGTGACGAAAAACGACTTGAAGAAACTGAAGCGCTTATTCGTCAACATCACGACCGCGTGATTAGTGTATGTTGTGATGTTTCTGTAAAAGAGGGTGGATTAATGCTTGTTGAACGTGCTATAGAAGCTTTCCATCAAATCGATATCCTGGTCAACAATGTGGGTGTTTCGATGCGCGGAACAGTGGCGGAGGTTCATCCAGATGTATTTAAAACAGTCTTTGAAAGTAATGTTCTCGGCACAGTGAATCCAACCATTCCTGCTTTGCCTTACTTGCGTAAAACAAAAGGCAGTGTTGTATTTATTTCCAGTTTGGCCGGTATCCGTGGTTTACCCTTTTTATCCGCGTATGGTGCGTCTAAAATGGCATTAAGAGGAATTGCTGAATCGATTCGAATAGAAGAAGCGAAGCACGATGTCCATGTCGGGTTGATCTATGTTGCCATGACAGAAATTGTACACAACAAAGAAGCGATTGGTGCGGATGGATCGATGGTAATTCTCGATTCAAGAAAAAGCAGAAATGTACAAAGCATCGATTCGGTTGCTAAAGCTGTGCTTAGAAATATTCAACGACGTAAGTTTATCAGCACATTAACCCGTTTAGGAAAGTTAAATGCTTTTCTTCAATCGCGTTTTCCAAGTCTTGTAGAAAGAATTATTTTGATGAATATTCATAAATTCGAGGAAGGAAGTAAATAAAATGCTGATAGGTCAAGATTTCGAAAAGATAGAATGGGACTTTATGGGTTTACACCTCCTAGAACCCAACGCCATGATTGGGGACATCATCATCTTTGTTGTGGCTTTAACATTGGCATTCAAGGTAAAAACACATTCTCTGCACACAGCCTTTTTCATCCATTGGAAGCGCTTTTTCGTCATCTTTGGCGTGAGTTTTTTGATGGGCGGGTTTGGACATTTGTTCTACAACTACTGGGGAGTACCTGGAAAGTTTTTCTCTTGGTACAGTGGAATGTTTGCTGCATTGATGATCGAACTGGCGATGATTTCGCTCTTTCCGCTTGTTGAATGGAGAAAGAGATTAAGGATTCTATCCTTTAGTAAACTTGTCGTGTCTATTGCGCTCGCAACCTACATTTATTCAACAGTAGATCTCGAAGCAGATCCATCTAAAGGACTCATCGTTCCTACATTAAATTCCGTTATTGGGCTTGGATTATCCCTAGGGCTTTTAGGGTATTACTACCAGCGAAAAATCGATGTGAGCTTTAAATATTTGTGGATTAGCACCTTGATTTTAATTCCTTCAGCGGCGGTACAATCCATGAAAATTAATGTACACCAATGGTTCGATCGAAATGACATTAGCCATATTCTATTGATTACGAGCATCGTGTTTTATTACACTGCTGTAAATAAATTCTATAAATCGTTAAGATAAACTGCTTATCGCACGATGTGCAACATGCTGTACTTTGAAATCAATAGCCCGCTTTGATCTTCAGCCGTGATGTAATACACATAATCACCTACACTTACGGGCTCTCCACTCATTGACAAACCATCCCATTGAAAGTTGATATCTGCTGTTTGAAAGATGGTCTTTCCAAAACGATCAATAACCACACAGCTAAAGCTTCCTTCTTTGATTTTATCTAAAGGTAAATCCAATCTTAAGAACTCATTGACACCATCACCGTTCGGAGTAAATGTATTTGGGAGGATAATTTCCACGGCGGAAATTTGTTGGGTAGGCTCTACTACAACCTCCTCTACTCGATCATTGGGTTGTGCTTCTACTACAACCTGTTGGTCAACGTAGGTGGTTTCATTTGTGGGAGAACTACTCGTAGACGCGTCTTTTTCAATGATATAATCTGCATTTTCAGGATCAAACGAGATCCTGAATTCATTTAAAGTTGTCGTCTGCTCAATCGGGTCTTCGTTTATTGAAGCAATTTCTTCGGGTGAAACAGTTGTACTTTGAGTAGTACTCTGCACCTCTTTTTCTTGTTTTTGAACAGATTTTTCTTCGGTTTTTGATGGTGCTTTTTGAGGTTGATCTTCTCCATTGTATAAGAAGTATCCAACAACAGCAACAGACGCTGCAGCAGTTATTCCGAGGGCAACTTTAGTCAATACAGATATACCAGAAGAGGCTGAAACAGCACCAAGTTGAGAAGAAATATTTCCCCACAACTCAGGACGTACCTGTGACTCCAAACCGTTTAGTTTGTCACTAAATATATCCTTTATGGTATCTTTTTCACTCATTTCTTTTCCAATCGTTCTCGTAAATATGCGCGTGCACGGGAATATTGTGACTTCGAAGTGTTTTCAGTTACGCCTAAAGTTGCCGCAATTTCTGCGTGCGAATACCCTTCTATGGCAAACATGTTAAACACGATTCGGTAGCCATCAGGCATAGCTCTTACGAGCTTCATCAGGTCTTCCGCCATCATTTCTTCTTCGATAAAAGCGTTGTTTTCCAGTTTGTACCCCACATCTTCAATGTCGAGATCTCCTTTAAACTTTACTTCCTTCCGAATTTGATCGAGGGCAGTATTGACCATGATGCGACGAATCCACCCCTCCAAAGAACCTTCTTTCTTAAAGTCAGAAAGTTTCATGAAAACCTTCACAAATCCATCTTGGAGCACATCCTCAGCCTGATCGGTATTCTTTGCATAGCGCAAACACACCGTCATCATTTTTCCCGCAAACTTGTCAAACAACATTCGTTGCGCCCTGGCGTTGCCCTTCACACATTCGTTGACTAGCGTAATATCATCCATAGCGCACTCAGACAAAAAGACAGATATGTTTCAAAAAAGGTTGCATGCGCACTAAAGTTAGGTATAAAACAAGTACTTTCGAATGGATAACAACGCTATGAGACACATCACCTCTTTTATTCTTTCCCTACTTTTTATCTGTTCTACTCCTTTTCTTTTTGCTGGAAAAAGCAATACGCTACATAAGCTGAAAGAAGGAAAATGGACCGGCACGCTTTTCTTAGACTCGAACGCCACTCTATATTTTAAGTTTGATGTGGCCTTAAAAGACGATGGAACTTACCTGCTAACAGTGATGAATGCGGATGAAAAAATTGAACTGACTGATGTGGTAGTGAAGAACGACTCACTTCACGCAAAGTTCCCGTTTTTCAATTCAACGTTTGTCTGGAAAGTTTCGAAAAAAGGCTTGTTTGGTTATTGGCAAAACTTCCAAAAAGGTGAAAATTACCGCATACCTTGTTCAATCACATATGGCGATTTTTACCATCCACTTCATTTCCTTAGTACATTTTATCCCCCAAGTAATATCCACGGAACGTGGGCCGCAACCTTTGATCCAGGCACTCCTGATGCCTATCCCGCTGTAGGTGCTTTTAAACAAAATGGTCAATGGTTGAGCGGAACTTTTTTAACTGAAACCGGTGATTACCGCTTTTTGGAAGGAGTCGTTCTTGCAGACAGTATGGTCCTTTCCTGCCTCGATGGTACCCATGCATGGATGTTTACCGGTCGCATAAACGGAGATACCATTCGGGGTCATTTTTACAGCGGAAAACATTGGAAAGGTGAATGGATGGCGGTACGCAATGAAAACGCTTCTTTGCCTGATGCAGATAGCCTTACTAAGGTAGAGTTTGCTGAACCTTTTCGGTTAACCATAGAAAATGTGTCCGCTGGTGCACCTTATGGAGAATTTAACTTTCCTTCAGAAGAATATAAAAACAAGGTAACCATCATTCAAATTATGGGTTCGTGGTGTCCAAATTGTTTAGATGAAACACGTTATTTTTTATCACTCTATGAAAAATTCCATGCGCAAGGATTAGAAATTATCGCTGTTGCTTATGAAACAGGAAAAGATCCTGCAGTACACCTAGAACGCATTAAACAACTGCAAAAGCGGCTCAATATTCCCTATCTAATTGTTGGTGGTGGTACATCGAGTAAGGCATTGGCTTCTGAACATTTCAGTATGCTCTCGGAAATTATTTCCTTTCCAACAGCCATCTTTATTGGTCGTGATGGACAAGTGAAAAAAGTTCACACAGGATTTAGTGGGCCAGGTACTGGAACGTACTACACAGAGTACACCAAAGAAACTGAACTCTTTATACAGCAGTTACTTCAAGAAAAATAACAATTAAAGCGCTATTTTCTCTACGCGTTTTTGATGCCTTCCACCTTCAAATTCCGTAGTTAAAAAGACTTCAACCATTTCTTTTGCTTCTTCATAAGAAATGAAACGCGCGGGTAAAGCTATTATGTTTGCATTGTTATGTAAACGCGCCAATTCAGCGATTTCCTTTTTCCAACATAAAGCACTACGAATTCCTGCGTGTTTATTTGCTGTCATGTTTATGCCATTTCCAGAGCCACAAATCAATATTCCTATCATTCCAGGATTCGCTTGAACCATCTCTGAAACAGGATGTGCGTAATCTGGATAATCGATGCTTTCTTCTGAAAAACAGCCGAAATCTTTAACTTCGTAACCTAAGTCAGTTAAATATTGCTGAATACGTTCTTTGAGTTGAAATCCTGCATGATCAGCACCGATTGGAATAATTTTCATAAATCGTTGTATTTTGGTTTTTCAAAGGTACAGCTTATGCACATTGTTGCCAACTTTTAAACATTGAAGGATTTTTAAAATTTAAAAAACCTTGAAAACACTCGATTTATGTAGTGGTGTTTCACACATAAATCTTGCGCAAATTGTGAATTACGGTTAACAAGTATTCATAGAATTCACTTGTTTTTCTCATCAGAATTCAGAAAGCAAAATGCAAATGACATGTGCAAGGAAAGTTTTGGTGATTTATGGTGTATTTATCATCACCGTTAAACACAAAAATATAGGGTAAAAAAGAAATTAAATATTCACAACAAGAAAAAATCTAAGATTGTTGATTAACATGTAATAAACTCATAATCATGTATTTTAACTTTATAATAACCTGTTTATAAGTCTAAACATTTTGTTAATCCTCAATTTTCAAAGCAATTCGTTTTGTTTTTTCACACATTTCAACAGCCTTAATAAAGAATAATAAATCTCCTTTTTAAAAATAAATCTTCTTTATACTATTATATATTCAGTTTGGTAAGTGAAGTTGGAAAAATGACCCGAGTTGTCACAAAAATTTAAATACCTTTGAGTTCAAGCTTTTTGAGATGACAAAAATTAATATCCTTGTAGTTGAAGACGAATCGATCGTATCGAAGGATATTCAGCATTCGCTACAGCGATTTGGATATGGCATTTCAGGAGCTTGTTCAAACGGTGAAAAAGCTATTGAGCTCGTGCAGGAATTGCAGCCAGATGTTGTTTTGATGGATATCAATCTGAAGGGTAATCTAACTGGAATTGAAACTGCTGAAATCATCAAAAAAGAATTTGACGTTCCTGTGGTTTTTCTTACGGCATATTCCGATGATTTAACCTTGACGAAAGCAATGATTGCAGAGCCTTTCGGATACATCATCAAGCCATTCAAGGATATGGAATTGCACACCAATGTGGAATTGGCGGTGTATAAGCACCAAAAAGAACAGGAGATCATTAGAGAGCGTAATTTTTTATATTCTGTGGTTGAGCAGAAGGAAGTATTTTCGGACTTTTTCTTTGTTAAATCGAATAGCAAGTTGATAAAGCTGCGCACTCAAGATGTTTTTTATGTGGAAGCATTGAAAGATTATGTTGTAATCCACACAGCTGATGCACGTTACACCATCCACTCCACCATGAAAGATATTGAAATAAAATTAGGGAATATTGATTTCGTTCGTGTCCACCGATCATTTATTGTACGAATGGATAAAATTGCATCCATAGAATTCCCAAATCTCTCTCTAGAAAACGACAAGAAAATCATTCCTATCGGTGGGTCATACCGTGATGATTTAAGTAGTCGTATTCAATTGGTTTAAGCTATATAATCTAAGGCAAGAGTTCTAGGTCAATCTGACGTTTGCGTGTGTGAACTTCTGAAATCCGCACTGTAACTTTATCTCCAAAATTGTATTCCTTTTTAAAACGAGAGCCAACAATGCGGTACTTGTCAGCATCAAAGAAATAGCGGTCTCCAGGAATTTCTACCATTGGAACCATTCCCTCACATTGATTGCCATCCATACGCACAAATAACCCGAATTCAGCAATACCTGAAACAATACCTGTAAATACCTCACCTACATGGTCTTTCACAAATACCGTTTGGAAGTATTTCGTCGACTCACGTTCAGCCTCAACAGCTTTGCGCTCCATACGCGAAATGCGCTTACAGACATCCGCCAATTCTTTTCCGTAACGGTGTTTTTTGGTGGTTAATTCTTCCTGTAAGATGCGATGTACCACTAAATCGGCATAGCGACGAATAGGTGATGTAAAGTGCGTGTAGAAGTCAAAAGCGAGTCCGTAGTGACCTATATTATCCGTTTCGTATGTCGCTTTTGCCATTGATCGAATAGCCATTGTTTGAATCAACGAATATTCTGGCGTGTGACGAATTTCATCCAGAAGTGTGTTCATATTATGCGCAATTTTATCCGGCTGACGCGCATCTACCTTGTACCCAAACTTCTCGATGAAGACATTGAACAACGCAATTTTTGCAGCATCAGGTCGGTCGTGAATCATCACTTCTACAGGGTGACCGTCATCATTCAATCGGAACCGCATCTCTTCCGATTCAATACTTAAAGCGCCGTGTTTTAAACGTGATTTTCGCAAAATTTTAGCGATTTTATCTAAAATAAGTATTTCTTCCTTAAAATCTCCGTCCTTACCTTCAATGATTTCCTGTGCTTGTTCATAGCTAAAACGTCTGTCAGAATGGATTACCGTTTTTCCAAACCACTGGTTGTGTACCATACCTGCTTCATCAATTTCAAAGACCACAGAGAAGCTGTATTTATCTTCATTAGGGCGTAATGAACAAGCCATATTTGACAGTTGTTCTGGCAACATGGGTACAACGCGGTCTACAAGGTAAACAGAATTTGATCGCTTCAACGCTTCGGTATCCATCGCACTTCCTGGACGCACATAATGACTTACATCTGCAATGTGAACACCCAACTCGATGTGTCCATTTTCCATTCTCCGGAAAGAAAGTGCATCGTCAAAATCTTTTGCATCAACAGGATCAATCGTAAATGTTGTCAAATCGCGCATGTCTCTGCGAGTTGCGATTTCTTTTTCATCGAGATCCATACCAACACCTTCAGCTTCAGCTAAAACACCTTGTGGAAATTTATAGTCAATTCCGTGATTACATAAAATACTAATCATCTCTGTATCGTTGGAACCAGGTTTACCCAGAACTTCAACAACTTCACCATAAGGATTATCAGATGTCTTCGGCCAAACGGTGATTTTTACCAATGCTTTATCACCATTCTTTGCTCCGTTTAATTTCTCCTTCGAAATATAAATATCGGTTCCCGCTTTTAGATTATCAGGAACAAGAAAAGCAAATTTATCGTGGAGCTCAATGGTTCCTACATACTGTGATTTTTCCCGTTCCAAGACAGAAATAACTTCACCTTCATTTCGTGTTTTACCGCGTTTAAAGATGCGTACACGCACACGGTCACCATTCAATGCTTGACCCAGGTTTTGAGGTGCAATAAACACATCAGATTCTTCATCATCAGTTACCACAAAACCCGCACCACGCGCAGTCAACTCTATCGTACCTTCTACCAATCCATTTTTAACAGAAAGGGAATAAACACCATGAGCATGGGATTGCAGAAAGCCATCGTGAGCTAGGTCTTGAAGGACATCAAAAACCAATTTCCGCAATGCGTTTTCACGAATATCGATAAGCACACATACTTGCTTGTGGGATAGTACACTATCAGGATTTTTATCGAAAACCTTTCTCACGATATGGAGAAGGCTATTTTTCATTTTTGTAGGCTTGCTGCCTTTCTTTTTTGACATGAATTGTAGTTAAATGCGTATGCTATTGAATTACTTTATCTGCATTATTGAACACCTTGAAAGTAAATGCTTGTCCATTGCATCGCTTGAAGTTACGGCTTTCTTCGTTTTTGATAACTAGAATGATTCACTTCTTTTTATGATTATCGATTTACTGCGTAGAAAGTATGCTTAAACTTGGTAACTTTAACGAGTATTCTTAAAAAACCACAGAATGAATCCACATGTAGAAAGCGCTTTAAACGATCAGGTGCAAAAAGAAGCATCTTCTTCACAATTTTATCTTGCCATGGCCTCCTGGGCAGAAAGCAACGGTTTGAATGGAACAGCAAAATTCATGTACCAACATTCTGATGAAGAACGATTTCACATGTTGAAATTGATTCATTTCATCAATGAGCGTGGTGGCAAAGCCTTGATTCCATCTATTGAACAGCCGCCAAAGGAATTTCGTGATTTAGAAAATGTTTTTGAATTGTTATTGGCTCACGAGATTAGCGTAACCGAAAGCATCAACAACTTGGTGGACATCTGCCTTCAACAAAAGGATTATACAACGCATAATTTTGTACAATGGTATGTGTCTGAGCAATTGGAAGAGGAAGCGTTGGCGAGAACTGTTTTGGATAAGTTACGATTGATCGGTGGAGATAAAGGAGGTATGTACATGTTTGATCGTGATCTCGAAAACTCTTCAATTGGAGGTGCGGCACAACAAGCACAACAATAATACTATTAACCTATCTTAATGAAAAAGTGGTTTTCCGTTCTGATGTTTTTCGGCGCACATGTCGTTGCGCATGCTCAGTCGGCTTATCGCTTTTCTAATTTCTCTATCAACGATGGACTTTCTCAAAGTTCTGTTACATGCCTGCTTCAAGATAACAATCATGCCCTGTGGATAGGTACTCAAGATGGTCTCAATCGTTTCGATGGAAAGCAATTTGAGGTGTTTTCATCAGAAGACAGTGATGGTTTAAAAAGTGAATACATCAAGTGTGGGACAAAGACTTCTGATGGACGTTTATGGTTTGGAACAGCCAATGGTTTAAGTGCTTTTAACCCTAAAACGGAACGTTTTACCCATTACACCATTCCAGGAAAAATAGCCTTACAAATTGAGGGGGTATGCTTAGATCAACAAGGAGTGTTATGGATGGCTACTGCGGCAAAAGGTGTAGTTTCTTTTAGTCCCAAAACAACTAAATTTACCGAACACGTCAAAATATCTTCTTCACGCCATATTCGCGGCATATACAATGCGCCAGATGGTGGGTTGTTTATAGTGACAGAAGATAAAGGTGTTTTTTTAACTGATATAAATAAAACACGAAGTAAGGCTATTGTGCTACCAGTGAGCGCAATGCAAAATCTCGTTCAGCGCATCGTTACGACTGAAAAAGGTAAGACGTATTTCTGCACGAGTCAAGGGGTGTACGAGTACGGATCAGGAAGTCAAAAACTTATCCCAGCATTTCAAGAGCTTAGCACTCAATGGGGAATGGTTTCAGTTACCGATTTGGTGCAAACAAACGATGGCACAACATATATTGTTACCGCAGGACAAGGATTGTACACGATCTTTCCAAATGGAGCGATAGCAAAAAGCGCCCACGACTTACTTCAAAAAAACGCTTTGTTGTTCAATGATATCAATGTATTGTTTTTGGATGATTCAGGCACTTTTTGGGCGGGTACAAAACGCGGACTTTCAGGCTTTGACCCAACGACACAAGGATTTTTAGGAATAGGTCCAAGTGCGGATTTATCGCAAGGAATTCCCAAACCGAATGTGTGGAGTTTTGGTGAGGATAAAAACGAAAAGTACATCTTCGTTGGTACCGACTTGGGAATATCACGAAGAAATAGATACACAGGAACCTTTGAACAATTCTACCGCTCCGACATCAATTCAGCACTTGGTGAAGGGGATGAAACAGCTGTTCTGGCGATGTTTGTGATTGATCAAAATCATGTCTTAGCAGGGTGTGCTGATGGTATGTTCGAGTTGATGATCAACCCTGATGGCGGTTACACTTTTAAACGACTCGAACTTCGCCCTGACAACATTGTGTCTCGACACAACAGGGTTTACAGTATTGTGCACTGGAAAGACCAGAAGTACTTCTTAGGAACAAAGGCGGGCGCTCTGCTTATTGATTTAAAAACCAAAGAGGCTATCGCGTTTGAGCACCTAGCAAAACACCCTAAAGAGTCGATTGCCTCAGGTGTTTGTCGTGTGGTATATAAGGACAATACAGGAAAAATTTGGTTCGCAACAAGCTCCGGAGAATTGAGCGTGCTGTCTGTGCGCAAAGGTAAGCCGAGCATTCATCCGTATGAACACAACGCGTTATTTTTAAAGGCTTCGAAGGATTACATCAGCTCCATGTGTCAAACAGGGCCAAATGAATATTGGTTTGGAACTATTGGTTCTGGTTTGATGAAGTGGAATGATAAAACCAAGAAACTGGATGTTTATCAGAAAAAACAAGGATTACCAAATAATGTTGTTTATGGAGTATTGAAAGCGGGAAGTAAGCACCTTTGGTTGAGCACAAACAAAGGATTATGCCGCTTTGATAGGTATGGAAGTAAGTGTGTGAACTACACTGAAAGGGATGGTTTAATGAGCAATGAGTTCAATATTGGCGCTTACTTTCGAAGTAAAAATGGTGAATTGTATTTTGGTGGAATCTATGGATACAATTTTTTCCGTCCAGAGAAGTTATCATTGAAATCAAAGGATGTTTCAGTTAAGATTGTAAAATTCAAGCTGGATAAAGGTTGGTTGTTACCGGGCGACGCTGGTTCTCCATTGAAAAAACCAATTTCATTAACCGACGTCATTACCTTACGCTATCGTCAGCGTAGTTTTTCTGTTCGTTTTCAACCATCAAACCTTAGTCATCCAGATTTAATTAATTACAAATACATTTTAGAAGGCTCGGATGAAGGCGAAATGCTTATTGGGTCGAGTAATGAGCTTCGTTTTAGTTCATTGTCCCCAGGAACCTATGTGTTAAAGATTTATGCACGTATCGGTGAAGGACCATGGAGTAAAACACCAGCCATGCTCTCCATAGAAATCAAATCACCGTTTTGGGCAACGTGGTGGTTCATCGTTCTTATTTGTGTGGTATTGGCCGTAGCAATACGCATCTTTGTTCGTGAACGCGTTAATTCAGCACGTCGTGATCAAGTGCGGTTGGAAATGAAAATCGCAGATCGAACAAAAGAAATACGTGCGCAAAACGAAAAAATAGAAAATCAGCGAAAACAGCTGGAGTTAGAAAAAAATAAGGTCGTCGAGCAGCAACGTTTGCTTCAAATCGAAAAAGATAAATCAGAAAAGCTTCTGAAAAACATCATCCCTGAATCTACAGCCGAAGAGCTAAAAAACTTAGGCAGAGCGAGTGCGCGCGCATATAAAACGGTGTCTGTATTGTTCACAGATTTTGTTGGATTTACCAAGGCAGCAGAACGCATGAGTCCCACAGAGCTTGTAAGCAAGTTGGATGTGTATTTCCGAAAGTTCGATGAAATTATCGTTTCTAATGGTCTTGAAAAAATTAAAACCATAGGAGATGCTTACATGTGTGCCGGAGGTGTTCCTGTACGCAACTTAACCAACCCTGTGGATACGTGTTTGGCCGCGCTGCAGATTCAGCATTACATGGCGACATTGAAATACAACGCCATTGCACACAATCAAGAATATTGGGAATTGCGCTTGGGTATCAACACAGGAGAGGTTACTGCCGGTGTGATTGGTAGCGAGCGTTTGGCGTATGATATCTGGGGATCTACAGTGAATCAAGCACAGCGCATGGAGATGCTTGGCGAGCCCGGAAAGGTAACCGTTTCTGGCAACACATTTAAGTATATTGAACCTTACTTTGAATGTTCCTTCCGTGGAAAGGCGCAATCTAAAAGCAAGGGTTTAATCGACATGTACACGGTCGATCGCATCAAGCCAGAACTTTCTATAAATGGGGAAGGGGTGTTGCCAAATGAGCGCTTCCACCAAATCGTGAACCTTCATCACTTTAGCTCCATTAATTATTATAAGGCGGAGCGTCACATCATTCGGGTGCTTGAACAAGGGCTTTCAGAAAAACTGCATTACCATAGTATTGAACACAGTATTGATGTGGTAAAGGCTGTTGAGCGTTTGGCACTCCTTGAGGGAATTACCGATGAGGGACTTTTCCTATTAAAAACAGCCGCGACATACCACGACGCAGGGTTTGTTGAGCAATACGATAAAAACGAACCAATTGGTGCGAGATTGGCAGAAGAAATTTTACCAAAATATGGCTATACAGATCAGCACATTGCTACAATCAAAGAGCTTATTTATGTAACGCAAATTCCGCATCAGCCAAAGAACAAACTCGAAGAAATCATGTGTGACGCCGACTTGGATTATCTGGGTCGTGATGATTTTCATGACATAGCAGATCGACTTCGAAGGGAGTTGCGCGAACACGGAAAAATCGATTCGGACCGTAAATGGGACGAGATCCAAATCCATTTCTTAACCGCACACAGGTATTTTACCGATACCGCGATTACCACCCGCCAAGAAAAGAAACTAGAAAACATTCAAGAGATTCGAGACCGCCTTGAAAGGGATGAGTATGAGGATTGATTTTATAATTACGACTTACTAATTACGAGTTTTCTGCTGCTGGCAATTTGTTCCTGACGGAATTCAGTGTGTGATTAAGTCCTTTAGCGCTGCGCTCTTTTGTCTTACAGCGCAGCGGGTCTTTTGTCTAATCTCAGTTATTGATAAAAACTAGCTCTTCGAAGAATGAATAAGTCTTTCAGTGTCCTTCTAAGCTCAAAGAGCGAAGAAGCATCTTTTGTCTTACAGCGCAGCGGGTCTTTTGTCTTATTACCTAGCTAAAAAGAACACTTTGCCCGTAGGGACTTAAGTCTATCGGATTAACCACCAACGCTGGAATTCGCGCATCATTTGTAATGATGTATTGCTCGTAGTTGGTACTCAAAGCACCTAGGAAACCGAAGCGATTCAAGTTCATGATCGCGATGAGGTCAGCATCTAGGCCAACAGCAAGCTTAACAACTTCTTTATCGAAACCACTGCTCGGAGCAAGGGTTGTTGTCACTTCAATACCGCGCTCTGAAAAGAATTTGTTGGCGAATAAAATGTTTGATTGTACCTGGTGGCGAAGAAATTCATCCGACTCGTCTGGGGTAATGACATGCACCCTCGACTTGAAGTAGGTCGCGATATTTGCAACAATAGCCAGTTTTTGCTTCGTTTCTTTATTTAAGTCCATAGGAACTACGATATCATCGTAACCCGTAGGTTTGATTCCTTTTTCTTGAACAATAATAAAGGGCACAGATGAGCTTGTAATCACCTTTAATGCGTGGCTACCCATAACGTGTTGCCATCCATGTGCACCATGCGTTCCCATGAATATAAGTTCCGAATGATGCTCAGCTGCAAATTCACCGATATCCTCAAAAATACTTCCCACACGAACGGTAGGAATCAATTTAACTCCAGATTCTACATGAATATTTAACACCTCTGCGAGTTGCTTTTCAGCTTTGTCAATTTGCTTTTCCTTGCTCACGACATGTAGAACATAGATTTCTGCATTCAAAGGTTTTGCAGTAGCAATAGCGTGATCAAGTGCGTTGTCAGCAACCTGAGTAAAATCGTGAGGCACGATGAAATTTTTAGTGTTCATTTGAGCGGGTTTTTACCGAAAGTGATTCATAACAAAAGTATAAAGAAACGTTGACGCAGAAGAAAACTTTCGTCATTAATTTTCCTTTAAAAATCAACGAATGGCAATTATTGGAAAGCTCCTGAAGAAGACGAATCAGATCAATTATAAACGTGTGGTAAAACGAGGTAAAAATCATGCTACTCAACGTGAAACACTTCTAAAATTGTTAGATTACGCCAAAAACACAAAGTTTGGTTTAACGCACTCCTTTTTGAAAGCAATCAAGCAAAAAAACCCTGTCCTTTCTTTTCAACAAAATACGCCAATTACGGAATACGAAGAATTTTATACACTATGGTTAGCGAAAACAATTGAAGGAAAAAAGGATCACACATGGCCAGGTAGGATAAAATATTTTGCACTCTCTTCAGGAACAACAGGTTCTCCAAGTAAGCGAATTCCGGTCTCAGAAAAGATGATCCGTTCTTTTCAAAAAACAAGCGTAAGGCAATTGTCAACTCTACACGATTTAAATCTGTCAGAACAATTTTATAGCACCTCTGCATTGGCGGTTGGTGGGAGCACGAAACTCACTAAAAAAAGAAAACACACCGAAGGCGACTTGAGTGGAATACTGAAGAAACACACCTCTTTAATTGTTAGCCCGATAACGAAGCCCGGTAGTAAAATTGCTTCTATGAAAGATTGGAATCAAAAACTAGAGGCTATGATCGAGAAGGCGCCACAATGGAACATTGGCATTCTTGCAGGTATTCCAAGTTGGTGTATTTTGCTGATGGAACGCATTGTGGATAGATATGCTTTATCATCGATACACGATTTGTGGCCTAATTTAGAGGTTTATGTACACGGTGGTGTATTTATGCGACCTTATTTACCCCGCTTGGAAAAAGTGCTTGGTAAACCGATTCATTTGTTAGACACCTACTTAGCAAGTGAAGGCTATTTTGCCTATCAAATGACGCCACATTCTCAAGGAATGAAGTTGATTTTAAACACGGGTGTCTTTTATGAATTTATACCATTTACGAGTGAGTATTTTGATGAAGATGGGCAAGTTCGTGACAAGCACAAGGCGTTTACTTTAAGTGAAATTCAAGAGAAAGTTGACTATGCTTTAGTGATTAGCACAAATGCTGGCTTGTGGCGTTATTTAATTGGAGACTTGGTACGATTCACAGATGCGAAAACCCAAGAATTAGTAATCACGGGAAGAATTCGACAGTATTTAAGTTTGGCTGGCGAGCATCTTTCGTTAGAAAATATAAATACGGCAATCATCAACTGTGCAACAGCCGAGAACATTGAAATTTCAGAGTTTTGCATTTTTGCGGACAATGAACACCAAAAACATATTTGGTTTATTGGTTGTGATGGCGCTGTGGATGAACAATCATTCGCTCAGATCCTTGATAAACAGTTGGTTGAATTGAATGATGATTATGCTTCAGCGCGGAAGTATACGTTGAATATGCCTGAACTGAAAATATTACCTCTTCAGGTCTTTTATTCCTTTATGAAAGAATCAGGAAAAATGGGATCACAACACAAATTTCCTAGAGTATTGAATTCGGAACAAGCAAAAAGATGGTTGACGTTTTTGTCCGTTACTGAGTGATTTTCTCACGCTTCAACAAGGTTGTTTTCAGAAACATATTCACAAAGACAACCAACACAATGATTGCCGAACCGGTGTAAAAATGTATGCTCAGCTTGGTGTTTTCGTGAAGGATAAAGATGGCTAAAAGGATGGTGTAAACGGGTTCCATGTTAATCGAAAGTGAAACAGTAAAGGCTCCAAGTCTTTTCACGAGCGCAATCGATCCTAAGAAGGTAAATGAGGTACACACAATCCCCAAGAAAAGTAACCACAAGAAGTCTTCCGTGCGCATCGTGAACAATTCTTGATTGATATCGCCTTGCACAAAAAGCACAATGGTTAGAAATAAGAAGGCGGCGATGAGCTCATAAAGTGAAATGGAGTGGGCAGGAATGCGTCGCGCCAACTGACCGTTCAGCACACTGAAAAGCGCCGCAAAGAACGCCGATGCCAATCCATACATGAGGGCTTCATATTCTTTTTCATCGAACTCATCAGAAACGAAATAGATGCCATAGACAACAGCTAAACCCAACAGAAATTCAACCCACGAAAACTTTTTTCTGAACAATAGTGGTTCAAGCCATGTGACGTGTAGCGTCGTTGTGGATAAACACAAGATGCCAAGAGAAGCAGTAGAAAGCTGAATGGATTTGTAGAATGTCATCCAGTGCAAGGCGACAATGATACCTACCCCTGCAATGAATAAAAGTTGCTTCATCGAGGCTAGGCGCAGAGATTTTTTCATGAAGACCAGCGCGATCGCAAGCGCAGAGAATCCAATCCAAGTGCGGTGCCATACAAGTTGGTAAGCATCAAGGTGAATGAGTTTTCCCAAAATACCGGTAAAGCCCCAAATAAAGATGATGACATGGAGCAGCGCGTGGTATTTCAGGTCTTTGATCACAGCACGAAGGTAGGAAATAGAATTGAGAGGGTGGGGTGCCTGCCTTTCACGATTTAGCGTTCATTTCCTTTATCCTTGCTTCCTCAACCTTCGCGGGCTCAATTCCTCTCAAAATAACATAGAAAATAACCCCCTTCCAAATAATTGCCGATAAGATAGAAGAAGGTTCTAGAATGAAAGAAAGCACATTTAGACCAACAAAAACAATTAATGCGATGGTCAACCCTCTGGACGCATGCTTCAAGGAATAAAAGCCTAAAATGAAGAATATAAAACTGATGCTCCAGTCGATGTAGCCAAACGTAATGGAATGTCCGGGAAGAAGGTAGCTTTCAATGTAACCCATCAAAATGAATAAAAATCCGATTAAAAAGAGAATGAATTTGGAAATCATAATCAATGAGCCCCTTTCTTCAATTTGCTTACTCTCGGTCCGATCTTCATTTTGCTTGGCAATCTCGTCTAAAATAAAATCGGAACACGTCAAATCAAATGTAGGCTTCTCATGGGTTAGCCCACAAAGCAGCCCTTGTTGAATAGAAAACTCACGATTTTTGCAGGTTGTACATACATTTAAACGTTCTTCTTGTGTCATTTTTTAGCTTTTATCGCAACATTTAATTCAAAAGTAGGAGAATAAATGAATTTTGTACGTTGTGAAGCGAAAATTTCAACTGTTTTAAGATTCATGGACAGAGGAACAAATTAAAAAATTCCTGTCGGACTAATTCTTGGGCCAATGACGGTTAATTAAAACCTCCAGGCAACAATGCGGCTTGTCTTGTTTCCGTGTTGCATCTCTATGGTTCTTACCTCTTTAACCGCAACATTTTTGAACGCTTTGTAGATTGCATTCAAACTTTCTTTTTTAGACACAAGCGTTGTAAACCAACTGCAGTTTTTTTTATACAGAGCGCTTTCGCGAATCATGGTCTGGATAAATTGGATTTCTCCTCCTTCGCACCACAACTCATTTCCTTGACCACCAAAATTAAGCACAGGTTCTTGTTTCTTTTTCTGGCCTAAATTCTTCACCTTACGCAAGGAACCAGCAGATGCTTCGTTCGCAGACCGGTGAAAAGGTGGGTTGCAAACCGTGAGATCAAATCGGTCCTCCGGTTGAATGATGCTTTGAAAGATGTTGTTTCTGTTCTTTTGCTGCCGGAGCTCAATTTTTTTATTCAAGACTCGATTGTTGTCAATGATGCTTTGGGCATTTTTAAGTGATGCCAATTCTACATCAGAACCGACGAATGTCCATCCGTAGTCGACAACGCCAATGATGGGATAGATGCAATTGGCACCGACTCCAACATCCAAGCAATGAATCGCTGATGCGTTGTTGATGGATAAGGCTTCGGCAATATGGTGAATGTACTCTGCTCGCCCAGGAATTGGTGGACACAAAAACCCTTGTGGCACCGACCAATGAGTTATCCCATAAAAATGAACGAGTAGCGCTTTGTTGAGTGCCATTACCGCATCCGGATTTGCGAAATCAATGGATTCATCACCAAAGTTGTTCACTCGAACAAAAGGGGCTAAATCAACATGAGCGGCAATCAATTCGGGGAAATTATACCGTTCGCGGTGTTTGTTTTTAGGATGAAGTCCTGTTTTAATGATGAGGTATTTTTGAATGAAAAAAATAGGGGCGTTTATACTCCGCCCCTATGTATTAATTTGATTTCTTAATCGTTTTCTTTCTTTTTTCGTCCAGCTTTTCTTGTTTCTCGTCGAGCTTGCGATTTTTCTCATCCAACTTCACTTGTTCTTCTTTTAACTTCTCAAGCTTTTTCCCTTTCTTGATTTTGTCGTCAAGTTTCTTCTGCTCTTGTTTCAAGGCTTTGCGCTCTTCATCAATTGCTTTTTGTTCTTCGTCGAGCTTCTTTAATTTCTCATCCAATTCTTTCATGGCTTCGGCTTCCTTTGCCGCTTCTTCTTTTGCTTTTTCCGCTTCTTTTTGAAGTTTTTCTGCTTCCTTGGCCTTCTCTGCCGCTTCTTTTTGTTGCTTTTCAGCTTCTTTCTTTGCTTCTTCTTCTTGTTTAGCTTGCTTTTCGGCAGCATTCTTTTGGTCTTTTTCTTCTTCAGCGCGTGCTTTCGCAGCTTCTTCTTTGTCCTTTTGAGCTTCTTTTTCAGCCTTGGCTTTCTCTTCTGCTTCTTTTGCTTTGCGCTCTGCTTCTTTTGCTTCGTTAGCTTGCTCTTTTTGCTTTTGTTCAGCTTCTTTCTTGGCCTGCTCTTCTTGGGCTTTTGCGTCCGTAGGTATCGAGTTTTCTAAATTCTTCGCGCGCTCTGCCGCTTCTTGCTCTCTACGCTTTGCTTCTTCTTCTCTACGTTTTGCATCAGCGTTGATTTGCTCTTCTTTCGCCAATCGTTGACGCTCAGTTTCTTGCTTTTGACGTTCAGCTTCAGACATGTTCTTTTGTGCTTCAGTCATCTGTTGATCAGCTTGAGCTTGCTTTTCCTTTGCTAAACGCTCTTCTTCTTCTCGTTGCTTACGCATCTCCTCTTGACGTTTTATAGCCTCTTCTTTTTCCTTAGCGCTTTCAGCGGCTTGCTTTTCTAGCTCTGCTGTCTTTTGCTCTGAACGCTTGGTTTTCTCCTCGATTTCCTTGATTTTCTCATTTGATTCAGTAGTAACTTCTGCCGCTGTCTCTCCTTTTGATTTCAAGGTAAAGGCATACGCTCTTCCATTTTCCAATACCAAGTCGATCATCTTTTCATCGCGGTACAAGGTATGGGTAACCGTAATGTTTGAAATCTGTTTACCATAGGTAGCGATAGTGATGCTTGCTGCACCTTTGTCGTCGGTCATTCCTGCCCCAATCGTTATGGTGCCCGAAGTAATTTTAACAAACGCTCCTTTCACCGCTGCCCCGTTTGCCATAACAGAGATGGAAACGGTAACGGATTCACGTTGTGTTGTTTCTATTGTGTGAATCGTTGTTGGTTTCGCGTTTAATGCAAATTTTCCAGCCAACAAAACTCCGACGAGGATAAGGTATTTTTTCATAGCACAAGTTTAAATCTAAAACTAGTACAATTTTAGTGTTTTTGAACGGGGAAATGATGGGATTTTGCGCTAATTTTATCACATGCAATTTGAGGATGTCGTTGGTCAGCAAGAATTAAAGAAACATTTCATCTCGGAAATTCAGAGTGGGAACATCGCTCATGCGCGTCTCCTTCATGGAAAGTCTGGCCATGGAACGCTTCCTTTGGCACTTTCGTTTGTCGGTTTTTTGTTCTGCGATCAACGAACGGAATCCGACAGTTGTGGCGTTTGTCCTTCGTGTATCAAGGTGAATAAATTGCAACATCCAGACCTTCACTTTTCTTTTCCTACGGTACAAACAGACGCAAACAAATCTTCTCTTTTGTTGGATAAATGGCGGGAGCAAGTAAAAGAAAGCCCGTACTTCGCGGAGCTGGATTGGTTAAGAAAAATTGACCCGAAAGAACGGAACATGATCATCAGTGTTCATGAAAGTCAAGATATCATTAAAAAGTTGAGCCTCAAAGCCTATGAAGGCGGATATAAGGCAATGATTATTTGGCTTCCCGAATCAATGAATATTCAAGCGGCAAATAAACTATTAAAGATTCTTGAAGAGCCTACTCCCAAGACTATTTTTATTCTTGTTGCTGAATCACACGAAACGATTCTTCGCACAATTATTTCTCGTCCAACGGGGATTATCTTAAGGCAATGGATGTTCTTGAAAATCAAGAAGATTCTGTGGTAAATAGAGACCTGTTCATCAAGCTGATGCGTGTGAGTTACCGAAAAGATGTCATCGGAATGCTCGATTGGGCAGAGGAGGTATCATCTGCGACAAAGGATCGTCAAAAACTATTTTTGGAATACGCGCTGCATATGGTGCGACAAAGCATGCTGAAAAATTATACGGGAGATCAACTGACACGTCTCACGCAAGATGAGGACGCATTTTTAGCCAATTTCGCCCGATTTATTACAGGAAATAATTTGCGTGAGTTCATGCAGTCCTTCAGTGATTCTCACTATCATATCGAACGGAACGCGAATTCGAAAATTCTCTTCACAAACATCAGCTTTCAGGTGATGCGCTACATCCACGCTGCTTAACCATAGAAGCACGACATTTTTTCCTAACTTTACACAAAACGAATAGAATTATGGGTTGTTCAAATTGTAGCTCCGACGGGGGAACTCCTCGGGGATGTAAAAACAACGGTACCTGTAGTTCCGGAGGTTGCAATAAACTTGAGGTCTTTGACTGGTTGTCCAACATCATGTTGCCAACAGGTCAAACACCATACGACATAGTGGAGGTTCGATTCAAGAACAGCCGAAAAGGGTTTTACAGAAACGCCAAAGGAATAGGGTTATCGGTTGGAGATGTGGTTGTTGTTGAAACAAGCCCAGGCCACGATGTAGGTGTAGTTTCCGTAACGGGTGAACTTGCACGCATTCAAATCAAGAAAAAATCGCCAGGATTTAAGCCGCTTGAGGCGAAAAAAATCATGCGTATTGCCGAGCAAGAAGATATCGACAAATGGATTAAAGCACGATCTCTAGAGAAGGAGGTGATGTACCAATCGCGAACGCTTGCCGTAAATTTAAATCTGGAAATGAAAATTTCAGATGTAGAATACCAAGGTGATTTAAGCAAGGCAACATTTTACTACACTGCTGAAGGTCGTGTCGATTTCCGCCAGTTGATCAAAGACATGGCAGACAAGTTTCGTATCCGTATTGAAATGCGTCAAATAGGTTCACGTCAAGAAGCTTCTCGTCTTGGAGGAATTGGCTCATGTGGCCGCGAATTGTGCTGTTCAACATGGTTAACAGACTTTCGATCGGTGTCCACTTCAGCTGCGCGTTACCAACAATTATCGCTAAATCCGCAAAAATTAGCCGGACAATGCGGAAAATTGAAGTGTTGCTTGAATTATGAGTTGGACATGTACCTCGATGCGGTGAAGGCTTTCCCGAAGGCAGACACTAAATTGCACACGGAAAAAGGTGCTGCTTACCACATAAAAACGGACGTATTCCGCAAACAAATGTGGTATGCATACGAAGGAGATTCAGCATCCGGATTGGTGCCCCTAAACCCTGAGCGGGTGAGAGAAATCATGAAGATGAATCAAGACGGCAAGAAGCCGAAAGAGCTGAATGAGTATGTGGCTGAGGTAAAAATCAAGGAGCCAGATTATGAGAATGTCGTGGGTCAAGATAGCCTGAATCGTTTTGAGCATGCCTTCAAAAAGAATAAAAACAAAAAGAAGAAGACCGGAGGCAATCGACCTGCAGAGGCGGTAAAGTCCGGGGACAATACACAGCAACCAAAAGCAGCCAATCCGAACCAGAATTCAAACCAAGGACACCGTCCGCAGGCAAATTCGGGCAATCAGACTACTTCAGAAAACACGAACAATCAGCAGCGACGCAACAAGCGTCCGAACAATAGACGTCGTCCAAACCAAAATAATTCTGGTAATGAAAGCCCGCAATAGTCTTTTCGGAATTCTTTTGCTCATTGTTTTATGGTCTTGTGAACAACCAGCGCTTTATGAGCGGTCGTATACTTTTAAGAACAATACGTGGGCACAAAACGTGAAGCCACGCTTTGTGGTGGACATCAAAGAAACAGCAAAAGAACATGTGTTTGTGATGACTTTGCGTACAACAACGGATTACAAGTACAGCAACCTGTGGGTGTTTTTGAACACGAAGAATCCGAAAGGTGAGACGATGCGTGAGCCAGTAGAAATTGCCGTTACAAATGCTGATGGCTCTTGGATAGGCAAAAAAACGGGAACGATTGTAGAAACGGAAGTGGTGTTTATCCGAAGTAAAGAGGGACAATTTGAAGTGTTTGATCGCCCTGGAAATCCGCCGCGCATGTTGAAATGTTCATTGGCTGAAGCGGGAAAATATACGTTTACTATAGAGCAAGGAATTACTCAAATGGCAATCGATGAGGTGTTGGACCTTACGTTTTTGGTGGAAAAACCAACGGAGTAAAAAGAGGTATTTCGAGAGCGTTGAGCTCAAAAATCAATTGTTTGAAGGGATGTTGTACGTGTAAGACACAGATAAAATATGCTTCGTCAAAGGGTTTGATGAGTTCATTTGCTGATCGAGTATATAGCCCAAACTAATATCGTGTGGGCCGTCTATCTCAAGAGCTACTCCAGCAAATCCCCGGTATTTCTTCAGTTGTCTTCCATCTGGACCAAACCCAGGTTTGTAGAAAAGTTCAAAGCTTAAAATGGGAGAAAAAAAAGTGTTTTTCAAATCATATTGAAATTGAGTTTTCAGTCGAACGGCTTGGTCAAATTCAGCATCATAACCGGAATTAGCACTCAGTGTATTGAATGAATATTGGTAGCGAACACGTGCACGCAAATCCAATCGCTTCTTTGCGTATTTAAACTCAGTATTGAAGTTTAATCGGTTTCTAAACAGGAAATTTCCATATTTATCAAGGTCATAAATTCCACGATAGTCCACTGAAGGCTTAAGCCATTTTGTGACTTTGTACTTCAGTGTAACTTGTGGAAAAAATGTCTGATTTGATGCGGCACTTGTGCGTGAAGTAAAACTTACACCATATTCAAGATCTTTCGTGATTTGACCTTTAACACCAACATCAGCCCACAACATGCCAATTGAACGTTGAGAATAAACGGTCAACGAAACAAAGAATAAAGTAAAAACAACAAGAAATTTTTTCACTTTAGTTTTTCTTAATCACGATTTCACCAGCATCAACGGTGCTTTTCTTGCCGGTAACTTCAACAGTTACAATTACTGCTTTTTGTTTGTCCGCATTGGCGGGTTCGGGCAAAACATCCTCATAAACATACAAGGTGTATTTACCTGGTTGAAGGTATTTGAATTCAAATGTACCATCATAACTTGCATTTACATCGTCGCTTGGAATTGTGTTTCCCTCACCATAGCAGATGTACACTTTTTCATCTGATCCTGGATAAACACCTTCGAGAATTGACCCGCCAACATTGTAGTTGTTCACAGTAATTTTTCCAATAATAGATGAAGAACCACCTTGACCTTCTACTTTTTGACAAGCAGAAAAAAGAAAGATTGCCACTACAGAGAATCCAAAAGCAACAAGAATGCGTTTCATTTTGTGAATATTTTATGTGATGAAGAATTGTGAAAAAACAACTTTACACGTGTTTTAAACGTCTCAAAGCTACGAATTCATTTAATATATTCGTAATATTGACAAGTTTTGCATGTAAATGCAAGATGAAAACCAAACCTAAAACGAAATTATGAACCGAATTTTACTCGTACTCTCTGTTTTAACGTGCTCATTTGGAGCATTTTCTCAAGTTATTATCAATGAGTATTCATGTTCCAATGTGGCTGGTCCAACAGATGCATATGGTGATCGTGAAGATTGGATAGAGTTATACAATACATCTGCGGCAGCAGTTGATTTGACAGGATACTATCTTTCTGACAATTCAAATAACCTATTGAAGTGGCAAATCCCAAGCGGTAATATCAACGCCAATGGTTTTAAAATGGTGTTTTGCTCAAGCCGAGGAACAGTCATCGCGAATGAATACCATCCGAACTTTAACCTTAAGCAAACTGAGGGAGACTGGATTATCTTGTCGAATCCAGCAGGAAGTGTAGTGGATTCCATCAAGTTGATTCACATGACAAAAGCGAATCACTCAGTGGGACGTTCAACAAACGCTGCTCCTGATTGGAAATTGTTTACTACACCTACACCGAATGCTAACAATACGGGTGCTATTAATTTCTACACCCCAACACCTGTACTAAGTCTTGCGCCAGGGTTTTACACTGGATCTCAAACAGTAACAATCACATGCCCTGATCCAACAGCTACCATTCGATATACAACCAATGGATCAAACCCAACAGCAACGTCAACACTGTATTCGGGTCCAATAACTATTTCTGCAACAACAGTTTTGCGTGCAGTTGCATTCAGCACAAACCAGGCATCTTTCACGGAAACGAACACGTATTTTATCAACGTTACACACACAATTCCTGTTGTATCTGTATGCAGTCAGGATGTATTTAATTTGGTCGCCAATGGCCAGCAAGGAGGGGGAATCAAGGTGGGTTCCTTTGAATTGTTTGAAGAAGACGGAACCTTTAAAGACGAAGGTCAAGGTGATTTTAATAAGCACGGAAACGACTCTTGGGCCTATGATCAGCGTGGATTTGATTACATCACTCGCGACCAATATGGGTATGCTGCGGACATTGAGCATAAAATCTTCCCAGAAAAAACCCGTGAAAATTTCCAAAGGGTCATGCTTAAACCAGCGGCAAGTGATAGTTATTCGTTTGAAAATGGTGCACACATTCGCGATGCCTTTATTCATACACTTTCTATTCGCGCAGACATGAAGTTGGACGAAAGAACTTGGCGACCATGTATCGTTTATCTCAATGGTCAATATTGGGGGGTATATGAAATTCGCGAAAAAGCGGATGACCATGATTACACAAATTATTACTACGATCAAAACAAATACAACTTACAATATTTAAAAACTTGGGGAGGAACATGGCAAGATTATGGTGCGCCAAACGCACAGCCTGATTGGAATGCATTGCGTAACTATATTCTTACGAATAACATGGCCAACGCAACCAACTTTAATTATGTAGATAGTTTGTTGAACTGGCAGTCGTTGTGTGATTATTTCGTTTTCAATTCTTACGTGGTAAATCAAGACTGGTTGAATTGGAATACAGCATGGTGGAGAGGAATGGACCCACTAGGAGATAAGAAAAAATGGCGCTATGCTTTGTGGGATATGGACGCTACTTTTGGACACTATATCAATTATACAGGAATTCCTGATGCATCAGCAAATGCTGATCCATGCAACGCTGAAAACCTTCCAAACCCAGGAGGACAAGGTCATACAGACATTCTGGAAAAGTTAATCAATGAAAACCCAGCTGTTGAGCAGTATTATGTTACGCGCTACATAGACTTGGTGAATACCTACTTTTCGTGTGACTACATGAACCAATTGTTGGACAGTATGGTGAATGAGATTTCGCCTGAAATGCAAGGACAAGTCACCAAGTGGGGAGGAACATTTACAGGTTGGCAGTCGCGAGTGGCACAATTGCAAACGTTCATGAACACACGTTGTGCTGCATTAGCGCAAGGTCTGATCGATTGCTACCAACTTTCAGGACCTTATGCTGTGACATTCAATGTTTCGCCACCGCTTTCCGGCGAGATCAAAGTGAACTCAATTTGGGCGCCAACCTACCCTTGGTCAACAAGTTACTTTGGTGGAATAAACACTAACTTAATTGCGAAGGCCAACCCAGGATTTCTTTTCGACCATTGGGAATATACAACGGGACCACTTGGTGCGGTTGTAACAGAAGACACCAACAGTATCAACATCAATGGAGTTGAAAATATCATTGCGGTATTCATCGTGGATAATCCAGATTTAGACGATGATGGTTTGTTGAATGTGGATGAAGGTGTCATCGGAACCGACCCAAACAATCCTGATACGGATGCTGATGGAGAAAACGACAGCTTAGAAGTAGGTGCAAATATTTTAACTCCGCTTGATACAGACGGCGATGGAATCATCGATGCGCTAGAATCTTCCATTGTGGATACGGATGGCGATGGTGTGTTTGATGAGGCAGACCCAGCAAATACAGACCCTTGTGTTCCAAACATAAACGCAGGTCCTTGTGACCAAGACAATGACGGTTTAACAAATGCTCAAGAGGGAACAGAAGGTACAAATCCTACTAACCCAGATACAGATGGTGATGGAATAAATGATGGGACTGAGGTAACAAATGGTTCAAATCCATTGAATCCATGTGATCCAGATGATTCATCTCCTGATTGCCAGTTAGATACTGACACAGATGGTGTCACAGATGCGCAAGAATTGATTGACGGAACGGTTTCAACAGACCCATGTTCTTATGTGATTGCTTCGATTACGCTGCCGATCACTTCAGGTATAGATTGCGACAGCGATGGCTTATTGGATATTGATGAAATCGCAAATGGAAGCAATCCATTTGATCCATGTGATCCAAACAATGCGGGTATCGATTGTATCAATGGCATCTATCTTCCAACAGGATTCTCGCCAAATGGAAATGGACCGGACATGAACGAAACGTTGGAAATTCTTGTCGGACAAGATGTGGCCAGCTTTACATTGTACATCTACGATCGTTGGGGGAACAAGATGATTCAAACGAGCGACAAAAACTTCACTTGGGATGGAAGCTATGACGGCAAACCATGCAACGCTGGAGTTTATGCATACATCCTTGATGTGAAGTTTGTCACAGGCATTGAAGAAACACGTTCAGGTAATATCACATTAATCCGATAAGTATGAAAAGAGGATTAATCGCATTTGCCTTTGCGCTTCCACTTTTAAGCGCAGCTCAGGACATACATTTCTCTCAAACCGCACAAACACCTTTGTTGATAAACCCAGCCTGTGCGGGTGTGTACGACGGATGGGAACGTGTGGTTGTCAATCACCGCAATCAATGGCTCGGAGCAGGAACACAGTTCATGACAAGCGCTATTGCTGCTGATGCCAACTTTGGAAAGAGCCGTGACAATTCGAAAGCCCATATGGGTTTAGGCTTGTTGTTTTATAACGATATTGGCGGTGATTCACGTTTTGGAAATCAGACGGGGGCTGTCACCTTGAGTGGAATCTTGCCAATGGGTAGAACAGGACATATTTTATCAGCCGGTGTTCAGGGTGGATTTGGAAATAGAACTGCCGATTATTCAAAATTGAGTTTTTCGTCTCAATGGGCAGGAACAGGGTTTGACCAAACACTTGCATCAGGCGAAGCCGCATCTGCATCATTTCGCTACGTCGATGCTTCTGCTGGAATTTATTATGTCTATGATGGCGGTAAATCAACCTTTGCCCGAAACAATGACTTTAAACTACAGTTTGGTGTTTCTGGGTATCACTTAAATCGGCCAGTATTAAAGTATGCGACGGTTGATGGTGAGCGCATGTACAGCAAGTTTGTTACAATTCATACAAGGACCACACATGGAGACAATCCTTGGAATGATGTTAAAATACCGTTTTCAAGACGGAACAAAAATTACGGGCCATAGTCAAGATGCGTACTTTGGCTTTGGTGCCTATTACCGTTTGAATGATGCCATTATTCCATCGATTACGGTGGACTTCCGCGGTTTCCGTTTCGGCATTTCTTACGATGCGACAGTATCGTCGATGGTGCGTGCGTACAAAGGTGGATCACTTGAGTTCTCTTTGTCTTACACAAACTTGAGTCACGCCTTGTTCAAAAAGCGATAAGATAAGCGACAATATAGATATTCGTTTTAAAACCCGATTCGTCGGGTTTTTTTATTTTTTGGCCAATCCGCGAAAAAAGGAGATAATGCGGTGGCGGAATAAAAATAGAATCAATAAATAGGGTATAATCATCAAGTACAGGATACCCGAGTTGATGTTGTTTCCAAAAGACCCTTCATCCAATCCCGACCCTTGATCTGTCATCATACGGCATTGTGAACATCCCTGTGAAAAAGAATGTCCAGCGCATACGAATAGTATTGCGAAAGATAAAATGAGCTGACGAATTTTCATGAAACAAAAGTACTACAAAATGCTATTCACGCTTTTTTAATTCGAATAAATCACGGCTATTCTTCTTTATTTTGCCAATCGGAATCCACGGATTTTAGCGTAACTTTGACGTTCGATTTCAAGCACGCTTCATGAAACAGCTAATATTGATTACAGTCCTTCTTTTTGCTTCCTGTAAAGGAAATGAGCAAACAGCGAAAGTTCCTAAAGATTTAGATAGCTTGGTGGTTTATCGTCAAAAGGAATTCGATGCTGACCCAAAAAATGAGGAAGCACGAAAACTGTTGGTCGAAGCTTTAGTAAAGCGTGGAAATCATCGCATGAAAACACAGGATTTTAAAGGCGCCTTAAAGGATGCCGCTACGGCATTTGGTAAGGATAGCACCGTGTTTGACGCGCGGCTCTTGTATGCCAATGTGTTGAACAATAGTCCAGAACGATCTGAAGATGACAAAGCAATAGCGAAAAGACACTACAAGGTTTTGTTGAAACAACAACCAAAAAATGCGACAGTTTTAGTTGGATTGGCGTCGTCGTATGCTCAGCTTATGGATTTCGAAAGTGCCTTCAAGTACATCCGTAAAGCACAAAAAATTGATCCTAGAAATAGAGACTCCTATACCTTGGAGGGATCCATTTATCGTTTATTGGCGCAAATGGAGGAAGACCCAAGATACCTCGATAAAGCGAAAGAAGCCTATGAACGGGCAGTACAGGAAGACCCAAAATTTTATGAGGCAGATTTGATGTTGGGAATGCTTTATGAGGCCGAAGGAAATCCCATCTGCATGGAGTATTACACCACAGCAGTGAAGCTTCAGCCAAAGAATCCTGAAGTCATTTTCTCGCTCGCTTACGCGAAACAAATGTTTAATGAACCAAGGGAAGCATTGCGCCTCTATCGCAAAATGGTTCTATTGGATACCGCCTTTTATCAGGCACAAGCGCTGAATCAAATCGGCGTCATCAAACAATATGATTATAAAGAAATAGATAGTGCCATCTACTATTATAATTCAGCTACCCTAAGTAATCCAACCCTTGCCAACGCATGGCACAACCTAGGTGTATGCTATGAACAAAAAGGGGAGCGTATCAAGGCAATTACAGCATACCGCTGGGCGATCAAATACGATCCAAACATGCAGATCTCAAAGGACCGTATTGAGGCGCTACTTTAAGCGATGAAATTGAATCCGAAGATTATTCAAGTGGCAGCTGATGCGGCAATTCCGCTCATGGGCTTTTTTCTATGGGAATGGAGCCTCTATTTTATCCTTTTATTTTATCTGCTGGATTTACTGGCTTCAGAGATTATAGCGCATTTATCTGCTAGAAAAATTCATGAATACAACGGTCAGAAAAAACGTGAATTGAAACAAGCGATGATATCAATGATGTTGTTTGTGGTAACATTGTTCGTGGTACATGTCTTCGTTGCTGTCGCTGTTCCTGGAATTGATTTTAAAAAAGAAGCGCTTGCGTTTTGGTCGTATGAAGACATGGGAATAGCGCAGGGTTATGTATTGATTCCTTTGGTTTTATTTGTGGCCATTCAGCGCTACCGCATGGAATTTTTAATGCGGGGAAAATTCAGAACAGTACAAAGTTCCATTTTTTGGCAGCAGCATTTCAAGATGTATTTTATGTTGATTGGAGGTGTAGGACTTGCGCTTGGAATCGCACATTTCGTGCTTGTTCCCGAACTAGCTTATGTCTTGGCGGCAGTTGTTTCTACAACCGCATATACGCTTTATTTCAAGCCCGACTGACCTGTTTGTTTTACCCAGCGCGGCAATAGAAGAGCTCCGATGAAGAGGTAAGGGAAATAAGAAATCAACCGCCACAATACCGCAATTCCTGCAAGCATCGCTGCCGACATTCCAAAAGGCATCAGCAATTCTCCAAAGGCATATTCTGCAACACCACTTCCTCCAGGTGTTGGACTAATCAACATAAAGATCCATAGCACCAATTGTTTTCCAAGGATGAGAATATGGTCCATGATTCCTAAATGCAAAAAGGCTTGTAGCAAGACATTGATAACTAAGTAGCGACAAATCCAACTGCCACAGGTGGAAGCAAATGCACCCACCCAAAAATAAATCGGCTCTTTGCGCAACTCTTTAGAGGAAACCATTAAGTCATCGGCTGTTCGTGACGCTCCTTCTTTCCATCGTTTTAAGAAAGGAAGTTTGAAGAGTGTATTTAAGAACCACGCAGCCCAAGAAGGCAAAATAAACACTGCAAGAAACAAGAAAAGACAAGCAATTAAAATGATGGTAAACCCAATCCAAAACACCAATTGAACACCCATGCTGTAAGTGGTGTTTTCAGGAAAAAGGGTGGAGCTATCGATAAATAGAAAGACAAGCGGAATCATCAGGACATAAAACAGATTGTCCATCATGGTGGTGATGAAAACAATGGCTGTAGACCTTCCAAGTGGTATTTTCTCCCGATGTAAAATGAACATGGCAACAGCGGCTCCACCAACAACACCCGGTGAAAGTGCTGAGGCAAACTCCCACAACATAATCACATGGAATGAGGATTTCCACCCGAGTTTTTTGTGCGTCAAGACGCGAATTCGAATCATGTAGAAAAGGTCACGACCAATCATAAAAAGTAAGGCAATGAAGATCCAAAGAATGGATGAGCTTGACCATTCCAACAGCTTTAAGGCATCAGAGGCGCGTTGCTTGATGTAGTTGCCTTTAGGCACGGAAATGAACTCGTGACTGTTGTGGATATCGACTTTACCGTTTTTATTGGCATCCTTCCAAATGTAATTACCCTTTCCCTCGGCAACCTTCATAAATTGCACTTGTCGAACACCTGAAAACAGCATGACTCCCGCAATCAACAACCCTAGTCCAACCGCAACCCAAATTTTCCATGGCTTGAAGGATTTTTTTAGGATGTCGTGCTGCGCTTCCATAACTTAAGGTTGTAATTCTACAGAAACATCCCAATTTGCACGCACTTTTGTGGGCTTCGAGAAGCGAAAGACTTGCTCAGGTTGAATGCGTTGTTTTATATCACCACCGCTCCATTTGCCATTGCCGTCTCTGTCTTCAATCAGAACAAAGGTATATTCAGCAGGCTCCAAGTCGTTGAATCGAACAGTTGTTCCCCCCACGCAGGGCCGTTCATCTAATGTTTCGTTGCCCCTCTTTAACTGAAGAATTAATGGGCCAGTAAAGTCACTTAACACAGCGTCGAGGACCCCAAAGTCTTCGATTTCTCCATAATGAAACGTAAATCCGGTAGAATCCATCTTCTGGGTGCTCCCACAATTGATGGATCCTTTTTTAAAGATCACCACCCCTTTTTCTACTTTGGTTGTGGGAACAACAGTAAACTGGTTTATACCGCGATAGGCAAGCTGAAAGGGAACGAAGCTCGAGTCGCTTAAGTTTTTTACGAAAATAAACCCACTGTCTAGGGCTGTTATTTTACCATTTACCGAAAAGGTAAGCGTATCCAATGGTGTATACATGCCACCTTTTCTGCTCGACTCAATCCGCAAAGGAAAGGATTTGTCCTTCGCTGAAATGCGTGAGCGAAGTGTATCCACAAATGTGTCTTTCAT
>JAJTDQ010000138.1 GCA_021300505.1 Cryomorphaceae bacterium | reverse complement strand
TGTGATACTAGAGCATGGAACATAGAACATAGAACATGGATTTATTCTATACTCGATCAGTCATCCTCAGCGAAGCTGTCCATACTCCATCAGCGAAGCGGTCCATGCTCTTTCAGCAAAGCGGTCCATGCTCCAATAACTCGTAACTCATACCCCCCCCCTTGTTCCTCAAATCCCACTTCAGCCTCAAGTACGGAATCCTTTCTCCCGATGAACTTATCCAATGGATGAAGGCATCAGGTCATACCTATGCTGCACTATGTGACATCAATTCAAGCTCAGCCGCTTTGGGATATGTGCGTGCAGCACAACGGGAAGTAATCGTACCCATTTTAGGGATCGACATTCGCAATGGGATAGACTGCTGTTACGTATTGCTCGCCAAGAACAACCGCGGACTGCATGAGGCAAACACCTTTCTTTCAAAACACCTGCACAGCGGAGAAGCATTCCCAAGTCAAGCGCCACACATGGGTAATTGTCACGTAATTTATCCGTGGGGAAAGGAACCAAAGAAGTTGAAAGAGAATGAGTGGATTGGAGTTCGTTCTAGCCAACTGAACAAACTGACAATTCAACAGCAAAAAGCACCTGTGAAGCGAATGATTGCACTAGAGTTCATGACCTTTAGAAACAAGCGTGACTTCAACACCCACCGATTGCTCAGGGCCATCGCGAACAATACACTACTATCAAAACTCTCCAAAGAAGAACAAGCAGAGGAAGGAGATCAACTCGTTTCTAAAGAAACATTCGATGAGCGTTTCGCTTCCTTTCCACAGCTTGTCCAGCAGACTGTCAACTTGCTAAAAAGCTGCTCCGTCCATTTTGATTTTGGGGATGATGCTGCGCCACAAAATTTAGCCACATACACAGGAAGTAAAGAAGAAGACTTGCAATTGTTGCGAACTCTCTGTGCTGAAGGACTCGACTACCGCTACCCCGAAATGACTGAAGAAATTGCATTGCGGATTGAGAAAGAAATTGAAATCATTGCCCAGAAAGACTACCTCTCCTACTTTCTGATTACCTGGGACTTCACCTCGTACGCCCGCTCAAAAGGGTATTTTTATGTCGGACGAGGAAGCGGGGCAAATAGTATCGTCGCGTATTTATTGCGCATCACCGATGTAGACCCCTTAGAACTCGACTTGTACTTCGAGCGTTTCATTAACCTCTACCGAAAAAATCCACCCGACTTCGACATGGACTTCTCCTGGCGCGACCGGGATGATATAACAAGATATATCTTTGAGCGCTATCCAAATGCCGCACTATTGTGCACCTACAATACCTTTCAATACAGCGCTGCGGTACGCGAACTTGGAAAAGTATTTGGGCTTCCAAAAACAGAGATTGATCTACTTAGCAAGGGGAAATTTGACTTTGAAAAACTCGACCAACTGTCGCAACTCGTCATTACATACAGTAAGCTGCTGCATGGCCTACCCTCACATCTCAGTGTGCACTCCGGAGGAATTGTCATCAGCGAAAAGCCCATCACTTGGTTTTCAGGCACCTTTATGCCACCCAAAGGCTACGCGACAACACAATTTTCCATGTTAGAAGCTGAGGATGTGGGACTGTATAAGTTTGATGTACTCAGCCAGCGGGGATTGGGAAAAATTCATGATGCGCTTGAGATCATTGCAGAAAATCAACCTGATCATTTACCCCATGACATCCATGACATTGCGTACTTCAAAAAAGATGAAAAAGTCCGTGACCTATTGCGTGCTGCCCGAGCAATGGGCTGTTTTTATGTAGAATCACCCGCCATGCGCATGTTGATGGTGAAATTGCAAGTGGACACCTATTTGGGACTTGTTGCCGCGAGCTCCATCATTCGTCCCGGTGTGGCGCAATCTGGTATGATGCGGGAATACATTCTTCGCCATCGATTTCCAGAAAAGCGAAAAGATGCCCCACCTGTGTTGCTTGAAATCATGCCCGACACCTATGGCGTGATGGTTTACCAGGAAGATGTCATTAAAGTCGCCCACCATTTCGCAGGATTGTCATTGGCTGAGGCGGATGTGCTTCGTCGTGGGATGTCTGGGAAATTCAGATCGCGTGACGAGTTCAACCGTGTGCGTGATAGTTTCTTCCAGAATTGCCGCAAAAAAGGATACCCAGACACCATGACATCCGACATTTGGCGGCAGATTGAAAGCTTTGCAGGATATGCCTTTTCCAAAGGACACTCTGCCTCCTACGCAGTAGAAAGTTACCAGAGTTTGTACCTCAAAGCATACTACCCACTCGAATACATGACAGCTTGTATCAACAATTTCGGTGGCTACTACCGCACAGAAGTCTATGTGCATGAAGCGCGCAGCTGGGGAGCAACAATACTAGCACCATCACTAAATCACGGTTCATACGAATGTATTTTATGCGACAAATCACTCATCCTTGGTTTTATCCTCGTGCAAGGCATTGAACAGCAGTTGATTCAAAAAGTGCTCTTGGAACGCTTGAACAATGGGCCCTTTCTTCATTTCGAAAATCTGATGAAACGCTGTTACATTCCACTCGAACAACTGGTATTGATTATTCGTATTGGTGGCTTACGCGATTTTCCGGAGACACGAAAAGAGCTCCTTTGGAAAGCACACCTGTTCCACAACAAGGTGAAGGAAAAATCACCAACGCCTATGCTTTTCGAACCTGAGCAACGCCAATTCACTCTGCCACAGTTGAGCGAACAGACACTTGAATTGGCCTTCGAGCAGATGGAACTCCTTGGATTTCCCTTGTGCAATCCTTTCGACCTCCTCGCCGAACCTATAAATAATCACACACAAGCCATAGAAATACCAAAATGTTTAGGTCTACGCATCATCACCTATGGGTATTTGATTGCACTGAAACATTCACGAACGAACAAAGGAGAAGCGATGTTTTTCGGTACCTTCATAGATCAAGCGGGCTCCATTTTAGACACCGTACACTTTCCAGAATCGGCACGTAAGTATCCGTTTTACGGAAAGGGGATTTATAAAATCATTGGCGTAATTACGGAAGAGTTTGGTTATTATACGATTGAAGTTGGAGAAATGGTAAAGCAAAGCTTCATGGAAGATATTCGCTTCAGTGATGAAAATGCAGAAATGAAAAACGAAAGGAAGATATAAATGGAGGCAAAAAAGTTGCTATATTTGCACCTCGTAAAAAAACGTTCTTTACATGCGCACGTGGTGAAATTGGTAGACATGCCATCTTGAGGGGGTGGTGCCATTAGGTGTGCTGGTTCGAATCCAGTCGTGCGCACTCTGATCAAAAGCACTTGTTTCGTAGAAACAGGTGCTTTTTCATTTTACGGCAAGCCGAAACGCCAGTTTCGAGCGAAGCAGAAAAATGAAAAAGCACCATCATGAGCGTAGCGAATGAAGTGCGTGATCCACTGCACGTCGCTAACCTGGATATGTAATCCAGTCGTGCGCAAACCTCAATAAAAATCTAACCCAAATGAGCGTAGCGAATGACGCCCCCAAATAAACCATCAAAATGGTTTACAAATTCATCTCCCCAACGAACGAGCGTAGCGAGTAAAGTACTTCCCCTATCATTAAACCATTAAAATGGTTAACACGTTCAACTCCAAACACACACAAAAACGTGGGGTTGAAACCCAGGGCTATATAAACACTAAAAAAAACATCAAAATCTTCACAAGATTTAATCACTTACCGCATCTAACAATCTGATATTGAGATATTCTAAACAACGTTTTTTTGGTTGAACATTTATAGGTTGAATAACCTGTAGAAAAGCCGTCAATTCATCAATTTATAATGTTATTTTTGGATAACTAACCGAGCCAAGCAGAAACCAATGCGCCAAATTATAAGCCTTATCGTATTCTTGTTCACCGCAACATCAATACTTAACGCACAAGTTGTTGATCCATTTGCCATTCGTTACCAAAACTCCCAAAAAGGAGGTATTCGCTTACTTTCAAATGTATCTGTATCATGTACCAACTGCGCAACGACCACTTCACAAATTCCACCTATAGGCACAGGCGTAAATAATAGTTTTACGGCCAGTTATGTCGACATTGACGGGGTTGCTGGGACATATATGTCCTCAAGTGATAGTCTGAATCTACCCAATTGCAGTGAAATACTTTGGGCAGGCTTGTATTGGTCAGCACGCATTGGTGGAAACGGATTATCACCAACAAGCGTGACAAATTATGCATTGCGCAATCAAGTGAGGCTGCGCGTAAACAATGGTGCTTATGTCAGTTTAACGGCAGATGAAATACTAGACAATACCACAGGTCACCAAACCTACCATTGTTTTAAAAATATCACCTCGATCGTACAAGCTTCAGGGATTGCAGCACGGTATACGATTGCCAACCTTGTAACACGAACTGGAACGGACAACATGTATGGCGGTTGGACCATTGTCGTTGTGTACAACAACGTCTTTGAATCCATGCGAAATCTTACAGTTTTTGACGGATTAGCGAACGTCAGTGCAGGAAATACGGTCAATATCCCATTGTCGGGATTTTTGACTCCCTTGACTGGGCCTGTAAATTTTGAATTGGGTGTAGTTTCTCATGACGGGGACCGCGGACAAACTGGAGACCAATTGTTATTCAACGGTGTAGGCACCAACTATGTCAATGTCTTCGATGCATTGCATACACAAAATGATGTGTTTAACAGCACCATTGCGAGAAATGGCGTAATGACACCCTTCCGAAATCCAAACTTTAACAACACTTTAGGTCACGACGCAAGTGTATTCTCCCCGAACAACATGACCTACAATTATATTGGGAACAACACTACTTCTGCTAATATTCGGATCACAACTGGAGGTGAAACTATCCTTACGAGTGTTGTTACCTCTGTGATTGACGTCTATGAACCAGATTTGAGAGCCACGGTCTACATGCAGGATTTAAATGGTGGACTTGTGCAGCCGGGTGATGTGCTTGAGTACACCTTGGTCGGAAAAAATATTGGTTCTGACATCTCCAACGGCACCTTTATGTCAGATACCCTGGATCCGCGCACCACGTATCTTCCTGGCTCCATTTCCATTACGTATGGACCGAATCTAGGGCCAAAGACCGACGCCTACACTGATGATCAAGCAGAATATGATCC
>JAJTDQ010000018.1 GCA_021300505.1 Cryomorphaceae bacterium | reverse complement strand
AAAAGGACAGTTGCGCCACGGAGCCTTTTTTGGCGAGTGGTGCAACTGACATCCCCAAAAGGACAGTTGCGCCACGGAGCCTTTTTTGGCGAGTGGTGCAACTGACATCCCCAAAAGGACAGTTGCGCCACGGAGCCTTTTTTGGCGAGTGGTGCAAATCCTTTTTTCAAGGTTGCGCCACGGAGCCGAATGAATAAATCCATTGCCCTACATAGAGCTTCACAAAGGTAATGCCTTTGATGTTATCCAACAACCCTAATTCAGTTTAATTCAATCTAAAATCTCGCGCTTATCAGCAATCATTTATATGAGATTAACGCTTGAAATGCTTGTGTAACTGAAATTTCGGTATATTTTTGAATAGATAAACTATGACTCATGCGCTATTTATTCACTATTCTTTCATCTCTTCTTTTATCTTCATCGGTTTTTTCTCAGCAATGGATTGATAAGAAATACACCTACGATAGTCTATTGAACTTGAACTATGGTTCAGAAATTGGATTTGATGGCCAATTGGATTCGCTAAAATTAGATTTATATCTGCCGAATTGTGATGATCCGAGTCATCTGTCCAAACGACCACTAATCATAGTGATTCATGGAGGTGCTTTCATTGCTGGAGATAAATCGGAAACAAGTGTACAGTACACATGTCGTCAATTCGCGAAACGTGGATATGTCGCGGCTAGCATCAATTATCGACTTGGTTTCGTTGCCGATGAACAATCGTGGACCTGCAATTACCCAAACTACAGCTGCATTTTTGCCACGGATAGTTCAGAATGGTATCGCGCCTATTATCGTGGGGTGCAAGATGCTAAGGGGGCTCTTCGTTACTTGTTAAATCGAGCTGATTCCTATCGCATTGATCCATCCAATGTTTTCCTGACAGGTGAAAGTGCGGGGTCATTTATTTCATTAGGCGCTGCTTTGATGGATGTCAATAGTGAACGTCCGATCCAAACCTTTGCTTTGTCAAATGTACCTGTCCCAAATCCCAACACAGCGAATTGTGTATACAATAGTGGTGCTAACCTAAATGCGCAAGGCATTACTAGACCTGATCTTGGGGGGATTGCAGGAACAATTGAGCCATCAACGGTGCCTTACACCATCAAAGGAGTCGGAAATATTTTCGGAGGAATGTTCAGCAATCTTATGGCACAACAAGCCCCTGGAGTAACAAAACCAAGTATTTTTTCCTACCATCAGCCTTGTGATATCGTCGTTTCAATAGACAGCGCAAAAATTTTCTGGGGCTTAAGTTGGTGCATGACCAACGGTTATGGTTGTTATGGCATTGCAAATACCCCAAAATCCTACGGAAGTCGAACCATTTCAGATTGGAATACCAACCAAAACATGGGGTATACCATTCAGAACGAATTTACCACAACTCCCTTTCCTTATAGTTTTGTTTTTGGGCAGGCAAGCTGTACCGATCAAGCAGCAAACCCCTGTCACGCTTATGATAACTTAATGCTTCGAGAAGGAAATATGGCTCAGTTTTTTGCCAATTTAGTGACCACAAGCCCAATTTGTGATACCACTGCTTTGGGAATTCCTACAAACGAAATACCATTCGGCTTTAGGATTTTACCAAATCCAAACTCAGGAGAATTTACCGTCGCAACAGATGAACTTTCACCTGAGAGCGCGATTGAAATTTACGACTGTTTTGGAAATTTAATTTTGAAGCAGTATTTAATCAATGAACAAACTAAAATAAAATTGTCGGTATCTCCTGGTGTCTATTTCATCGAAGTTGGAACCCCCATTAAAAAGATCCGCAGTCGAATGGTTATCCGAAACCATTCGTAAAAGTTATTAGATATTACGTTGAGGCAGGTAAGTACTGACCCACTCAACTCATTTAAGCTTCTATTTGTTTTTGAACTACTACACGCAAGGCTTTTATGAACCTCGTATTTCTTAAAAAGGGAATTTGGTGCTACTCAATGAAAGACATCAAAACGAAGAAGAATCAAGTCTTTTAACTTTCATCCTTCAGCGAAGCGATCCTTTGTACTTCGTTGCTCAAAGAGCAAAGAAGTGTCCTTTATCTTAAAATTTTGACTCTTAATATCCTAACATCTCAAAATCCACACACTACCCCTTCCCGGGCTTAATCGTTGGTGTTGTCTTTACAGGTGTAGTTCCGGCCGGGGCCGTTCCTCCTCCACCTCGATTTTGTTGAGCAGGTGTGGTTGGGTTTGTATTGGTTGGTGTACCACTTCCTCTGCCACCGCCGTTGATAATTTGTATTGGTTTCTCTTGAACTGGTTTCTCCTGAACTGGTTTTTCTTGGATAGGTTTTTCTTGTGCTGGACGTTCCTGTGATTGTTGTGTTTGCGGTGTTACCACTTTTTCTTCTTGTTGGGCATTACGTTCAACACCTTGCTGTTGTCCAAGTGGCTGTGCTTGTGGTGTGCCTTCTCCACGCTCCTGTTTCACGGGGTTAATGACTACGCCATTGTTGTCATTACGCACAGTGCCATCGATTCGTCCAAGTGCTAATCCATTTGTTTGGTCTTGAATTGGAGGGCGTGGCGTTCCAGGAATATTGAGGTAGGCCATATCATAAATGCATCCATTCATGTCTTCACCCGACACACCATTTTCTTCACATGCTTTTCTCGCTGTTGTTCGTTGATTTGGTGTCAGGTCATTCATGGTTCGGTGCACGCGCGGAAAAGTTTCATCCGTATAGGTCAATGTTGATTCTCCAGGCGTGTAGTCAAACAAGCTGGTCTCTGGTGTTATGCGCCATACACGAGCGAAATCACGTGCAAGAAATGCCAAGTATTCTCTTTCCATTTGATTGGAAACCTGCTGCATTTGATCATTTCCGAAAGAAGAAAACGACATGTACGCCGGACGATTTATACTTGTTCCTGTGTCGAAATCATCACGATCAATTCCATTTGCATTACCCAACAATCCTTCGTACTGCTCACCAGAACATGGATAAATTTGAACGGATACATTCATAAAGGTCATGAACCCGGATCCGCGCATTTCAGTTGTCACTACTTCTCCTGTTGGCCAAGTTATGGTGTAGGCACGGTTGCTGTAACGCACCGTACCTCCGTGAGGCAAAAAGTATACATCGCGCATCATCGTCATCGCCTCACCATTGATACGGAGTGCGGTTTGTGAATTGTTGTCGGGTTTATTCATTCCATAAATGGCAACGCGATCTCCATCGACATTCATCGCAATCGCGGTATTTAATGAAAAGTCATCCGACTGAGCTTGTTGACGCGCTTGTACTTCAAAGCGACCGGAACGTGAGCGCGCCATGACAAATTCACCAACAGTTTGAAAAGAGTACCTTGCGCCATCAAAAGAGGATAAATGGGGATCGCCGTAGGATCTACCTTGACGAGGTGAGCAATTGGTACGGTTGATCATGGAGTACATTAATTGCCATTGTGTAGCGGTTGTTTCTGAAGCGTTTCGTTGTCCGCCATTGATTTGCTCACGTATAGCATCTTGGTTCACGCGTGGCACCAAACGTAACATATCCAATGGTGTTAGATTCTCAGGAAAAGAACGGGTAGGTATCGCTTCATGGTTGGCCATCGCCACCATGCTATTGGCTAACCATTCTCCTCTCACAGGATCCCAATCAGTTAATTCTTTTTTTACTGGAGCAAATTCTTCTGCAAATCGGTCTTGTGACCAACTTGGATTTATGATTGAAAAAGTAAGCATTAAGCCAAATACTGTGGGAAAGATTTGTTTCATAAGAAAGAAATTTTAGTCGCGCGCTTTCCTCAAATCGCATGCCGTTATTGACTGAAAAAGTAGTTGTTTTGAAATAAACTTGCCCATAAAGATACAATGAATCGCATTGATGTCGAATCTAAGGAATATATTACCTTTGAAAAGTGCGATTACATTCAATAAAACAGCCCTTATTGCGTTCTTGACGAGGAAAATTGTTACTATGAGATTTTTAATTCTTTCGTTTTTGGCTTGCACCTTCTTTTCCTTTGGTCAAATTGGAATGGATCAATGGCGTATTCATGTACCCAACCGCGAAGCAATCGATGTAACTACTGATGGTGAGTTGGTTTTTGCAGCCTTCGACAATGGTCTTTTGGAATATGACCCTACCGCGAGTGAGACAACGATTTGGACTGACGTGAATGGTTTATCCGATGTAAAGCTTAGCGCTTTAGGTCGAGAATTGACTGGAAAAAAAGTTTTTGTTGGTTATGCCAATGGAAATATTGATGTGATTTCGAATAACACCGTCACCAATATTCCGGCAATTCGTTTGGCTGAAATTCAAGGAAATAAGCGCATCAATCGCATCGTGAATTATCAAGGTGATGTATTTTTCGCCACTGGATTTGGAGTCGTGCGCATCGACCCGTCCAACTATGAAGTAAAAGAAAGCTATTACCCAACCCCTCAAGGAGATGCTATTCTTGATGTGGCATTCATTGGCGATACAGTTTACGCACTAACAGCAGATCGCCTGTTGAAAGCGAGCTTAACCAACCCTGCCGTTGCGGATCCTTTTCAATGGGTGATCGACACGCGCTTAGCAGTGCTTTCAAGCAACAAATACACAGATATTGAAGAGGTTGGAGGTAAAATATATGCGCTACTTCAGTTGGATACATACGGACAGGATACGGTTTATCAGTTGAATTACTCAGGAAATACCCCCGCCTCAGACATCAACTTTAGCCTTCAAATCAACGCATTGAGTTCAGATAATGGCCGTTTGATTGTTGTAGCGGATGGTGCGATTTACCGTTACTTTTCGGACCTCACACTCGACCTCGTTAATTCATCATTTTTTACCGGCAAATGGTTCGAACCAAGACATGTGATTTTTGACAAGGAAGGCTATTGGATTGCAGACGCAAAGAGCGGACTGCAGCGACTTATGGAGTATAATCTGTTGACGCGCATTGAATTCAACGGTCCACCAAAATCAGATTTTTATGCCATGGACTGGAAGAACAATACAATGGTGGTCGCAGGAGGAGGGATGTCCGAAAAGCTATCCACTTTTAGTAGTTCAGGTGTCTACACGTTTAAGGATGAAAAATGGGATTTATATGACCGCGACAATATGGACCTTTGGAATGGGACAAACATTTGGGATTTTCTTGCTGTTTCTATCGAACCAAAAACGGCGAAAAAGGCTGCCATTGCTACCTTCTCCTCCTATCCTGTATCCATACTTGATTTTAAGACTGGCGTAACCGACACGTTTACCCCACTTAACTCACCAATGGAATATTCAGGGCCGGGTAGCACCAAGTCGCTCGTGACTGCTTTGGAATATGATGATAATGGAGATTTGTGGGTGTTGAACGGCTATTCGCTTAATCCACTTAAATTGTATCATGACAGTACCTGGTATTCTTTTGATTGTGGAGGTGCAGCAAAAAACCAGTTTTCAGGAAATATGGTGATAGACTACAATGGACACAAGTGGTTTGCGCTTGATGCCGCGGGACTCTTTGGGTACAATCACAATAACACACCTGTGAATGCCGCTGATGACAAAGTCATCAACTTAAATTCAGGTGATTTTTCGGGTGCCTTACCGTCGAATACAGTAACGGCACTTGCCGTAGATTTCGACAATGAAATTTGGATTGGCACCGACAATGGATTTGCAATTCTATACAATTCAGATGGAGCCTTTGACGCTGGACCTGGTGATTACAATGCCCAACGTGTTAAAATCCCTGTGGATGGACTGGTTGAATTCATGCTCGGAACCACCAACATTACAGATATTGAAGTGGATGGAGGCAATAGAAAATGGTTTGGAACCGCCAATTCAGGGGTGATTTTGCTTTCGCCAGATGGTTTGGAAGTAATCAAACAATTTACAACAGACAATTCTCCTTTGATTTCGAATAATATCATTGACCTTGAAATTGATCAGACGACAGGGGAATTGTTTATTATCACTGATAAAGGACTGATATCATATCGCTCTGACGCCTCTTATGAAGATCCAGAATACAGCGATGTCAAGGTGTTTCCCAACCCTGTTCGCCCTGAGTATGACGGTATCATTACGATCCAGGGTATCCGTTACGACTCAGATGTCAAGGTAACAGATGTTGCAGGGAATCTCGTTTACAAGACAACATCAAACGGTGGAACAGCAGTTTGGAACGGCCGAACACTTAGTGGTGATAAGGTTGCAACAGGCGTTTATCTCATTTGGACCTCTGTAAACGAAGGTGAGGGACGTCACGTTGGTAAGGTATTAGTGGTTCGTTGATTATCTCTTGAAAAATACAGATTTAGCCTTTATTCTGCGTCGGATCAATTATTCCGAAAGCAGCGTTATTCTTACCTGTTTCACGAAATCCAAGGGCATTCAAAAGTACATCTTCCAAGGCGCTAAAAAGAAGTCTGAACCCTTCTTCCCAATGGCCTTTTGCGAAATAACCTATTACCGTCACCCCTCATCGGAACTGGGAAAAATCACAGGTACAGATCTCCTTTTCAATCCAACAGGACTGCGTTTTGATCCGCTTCGTTCAGCCATCGCTTTTTTTGTGGCTGATGTTCTTCAACAGTGCATTCAAACTGAGCTTGAAGATGAACCTTTGTTTGCCTTTTTAGAAAATACCGTTCGTGAGATTGATGTTACTGAGGATTTGCGCCTGTTTCCAACTCGTTTTTTAATGGATTTCTCCTTTCACCTTGGCATTGGGCCTTCGGTTGATGATGACAATGCTCCCTATTTTGATCTTCAGGAAGGTGTTTTTAGCAACCATTTGGCCATAGGACATCTCACTGCAGAAGGTGATGCTGCTCATTTATTGAGAGTATTGGCAGAAGGTGAGGTGGGACAATCTGAAGAATTATTAGTGGTTCGAAAAGAGGCCTTTGAAACAATGTTGCAATTTTATAAAGTTCACATTCCCAGATTCAATGTGGATGCTTCATTAGAGATTATTCGTGCCCTTTTGTACCATTAAAAAAGCCATCAAGACAATTCCCGATGGCTTTAAAGTGCAAGCTGAGAGCTTTAAATTAGTGAAACATTAGTGGCCACCTCAACGGCGTGGCTCTTTGATAAAGATAGAAGAAAAATCTAGTGCCTCCATCGAATTTGTATAAAAATCTCGAACACGCGCATTGATCATAATCAACACGTCATCGGTTAAAATTGGAATCGCGGGTACTTCGTCTACAATCAATTGATCACACGCAATGAAAAGTGCTTCACGTTTATTTGGGTTTCCTTCACGTGCTGCCTCTTCAAAGAGCGCGTTGAATTGCTCATTACGGAAATGAAACTCATTTTCAATCTTTTTGTTTGACAGCGATTTTCCACTGTAAAATAACCTTAGGAAGTTGTCGGCATCTGGATAATCGGCCACCCAACCAGAACGCCAAATTTTTGCCTTACCAGAAGAAACAGCTTTTTCCCACTCTTTGTAGGTACAAAGTCGAATTATTAATGTAATACCCAGTGTATTTCTCAATTCAGCAACGATACCTTGACACATTTTGTGCTGAGCCGAACCTTTTTTCGCGTTGACATACAAGTCTAAGGCGGGGAATTTTTTCGTTTTTGAATAACCTGCCTCCGCCATCAAAGCCTTTGCCTTTGAGGGATCAAATTGATGACCATTTACACTCTGAGCGTGAAAACTAGGCATTTCAGGAATAAATCCATTTTCCGCAGCCCATCCTTCACCTGACAACCAAGTGTCAACAATGCGTTTACGGTCAAGCACGAGGCTAAACGCACGACGGATACGAACGTCACTAAATTCCTGACTTTTGCAATCGAAGGAGAGGAAACTGATTTTCATCCCCGGGTGAGATTCTACGCGGTGTGTGACATTTTTTCCCGCTTGCGCTTCCTTTAAAGAGCCTAAAATATTTTGTATTTCGTCTACAGGAATCTCGAGAACAAGATCAATTTCTTTGTTCCTGAAAGCCATGATTTCACTGCGTTTGTTTTGTGCAAAGGTCATGACTACTTGATCTAAAAATGGAAGTTTATTACCTAGGTCATCTGTCCGCCAATAATTCGGATGGCGTTTCAGTACAATCTGCTCACCTGACATTGATTCCAACCTAAAAGGCCCAGTGCCAATGGGATGCTTGGCAATATTTTTTCCATATTTCTCTAAAGCTTCGCGTGGAAAAATGCCAAGGGTAGTGTTCGTTAAAATCTTATCGAAGCTACGAAATGACTCATTTAAACGAATTTCTAGTGTGTATGGATCTAGAACACGGATTCCAGGAATTCCTTTTAAAATATGTTTGTTATTTGGTTTCCGATAGAACAAGTCCCCACCTAAAATATGCGTCACCAAAATATTTGTCATGTCGTTATACATCGACGGTGTGCAAGCCATTTCTAGTGAATATTTGATGTCTTCTGCATTTAGAAAGCGGGCTTTCCCATCAAAACAGTCGTCCTCATGAAACTGAACACCTTTGCGAATTTTAAATGTAAAACATGTCGCATCTTCATTCACTTCATAAGAAGCAGCCAGACAAGGCTTCACCTCAAGTGTTTTGCTGTCAAGGCTAAGTAATGTTTCGAAGATTTGCGCATTCAATCGTTGCGCGTATACATCATTTGATGCCAACGGATAGAGTTTCTGTACCTTTTCCGAAGACATAAAACGAAAGGTCCCACCATAGTATTTTCCGCCGACACCTTCTTTTTGAGGCGTGTCCGCTTCATTTCCGCAAGAGAAAATAAAAATCGAGGAAAAAAAGATGAGCGAAAAATGAAGAATACGCATGTGTCGCCATGGATTGGTACTTGACAAAGATAGCCGTTCCGACGTATAATCCAAATGCTTAATAGCCGAGCTTAACTCGGGCACGACGGGTCACGCTTTGGGCTACTTTTCGCGCCTTTTCAGCGCCTTTTTCTAAGGCAGAATCGATCAGTGCGGTATTGTTCATCAAATGTTCATAGGTGCCTCGTTCTTTTTCGAATCGTTTCATAATCAACTCGAACAATGCTTGTTTCGCATGACCGTATCCGAAACCACCGGCGAGGTATTTTTCACGCATCTCATTCCGTTGACTTTCAGTTGCTAAGAGAGCGTAAAGCGCATACACATTGCACGTTTCTGGGTCTTTTGAATCTTCAAGCTCCTTGCTATCGGTTACAATTCCCATCACCTGCTTCCGAAGTTGCTTTTCTGGGAGGAAGATATTGAGGTAATTGTCACGTGATTTACTCATCTTTTGTCCATCAGTTCCTGGAACATACATCGTTTCTTCCTCGATGCGCGCTTCTGGCAAGACAAACGTTTCTCCCATCTGGTGGTTAAAGCGAGAGGCTACATCACGCGTCATTTCGATATGCTGTAATTGATCTTTTCCAACAGGCACGAGCTCCGCATCATACAAAAGGATGTCTGCAGCCATAAGCATTGGGTAGGTGAAAAGTCCAGCATTTACATCTTCCAAACGATCCGCTTTGTCCTTGAATGAATGGGCCAATGTTAAACGTTGGTAGGGGAAAAAGCAGCTCAAATACCATGAAAGCTCTGCAGTTTCTGGCACATCGGACTGACGATAAAATACCGTACGTTCAGTGTTTAAACCACATGCAAGCCATGTTGCAGCAACACTATACGTATTCTCTCTCAACAGACTTCCATCCTTAATTTGAGTCAAGGAATGCATGTCCGCAATAAACAAAAAAGAGTCATTTGCGGGATTGTTCGTCATGTGTATTGCAGGAAGAATAGCCCCCAAGATATTGCCTAAATGGGGTGTTCCTGTACTTTGAACGCCAGTGAGGATCCGTGCCATGTTTTTTACTTTGAGCGAAATTAAGTATTTTCGGGACAATTCAACGGCTATGTGTCGTGGCAGGAATTAAAATGAAAGTACTCAGCGGAATTTTATCTCTTTTGTGGAAATGCTACATCGGCATCGTGTTTTGCGCGCTCGCGCTTGTACTTTACCCCTTCTTCTTTTTTGTTTTACTTAACCCGAAATGGAAAAAGAGTAGTTTCCGTCTTTTTGTGTTTTGGAGTTGGTTGATGCGCATCTTCTGCTTTTACCCAGTGAAAAAGGTTAAAGCGGCACCTCTCCCTAACGGACCTTATGTAATTGTAGCCAACCATTCGTCGTATTTGGATATCTTTTTAATGCATTCCATTCTTCCAAAACACCCCTTTTTGTTTCTCGGGAAAAGTGAGATTTTGAATTATCCGATTATTAAAACTTATTTCAAGGGACTCAATATTCCTGTGGATCGTACGGATAAAATGAAGTCTGGACGTTCTTTCGTCTTGGCAAAAAGGGCGGTTGAACAGGGCTGGTCGATAGTGATTTTTCCAGAGGGTACTATTCCAGATAATGATTGTCCGAAGATGATTCCATTCAAGGAGGGAGCTTTTAAGCTAGCAAAATCGCTCAATATTCCTATTGTTCCCCTGTCATTCACCAATAATTACCGCTTATTTTCAGATCCCACCAATGTGTTTGGGCCTGCCCATCCAGGTATTTCAAGGGTACACCTTCTACCGGCTATTGGTGTAGAAGAAATGGCTGAATTATCGGTAAAAGAGTTAACAGAATTGTGTTTTAATCGGATCAATGCACCATTAATGGAGGAGTGCCCATGGTTGAATTCTGAGGAGAGTTGATTTGATTCTCAACTCGGTTGTGTATATTTGCCCCATGAAAATTACGGAAGAAATCATAGACCATATTGCTCATTTATCTCGTCTTGAATTTGAAGGTGAAGATAAAAAATGGATCATCCAAGATCTTGAACGCATCGTTGGCATGATGGATACTCTAAAACAGATTCCAACGGATGATATTGAACCTCTTATTTTCATGACGGACGAATACAACGCGTTGCGCGAAGATGTTGCTGAAGTAAGCCTGTCACAGCAAGAAGTGCTGAAAAACGCACCAAAGAAAGATTCTGATTACTTCAGAATTCCGAAAGTCCTGGATAAATAGAATTACGAGTTACGAACTGTGGTGGCTGAGGTGCGGAAGCAGACTCGAGGCCACGAATTTCGAATTTTTACAACTCATAATTCGTCATTCCTCACAAAAATCAGCACTGTTTCTTGTCAATGATTGGTCGCAATGCTTGAAAGAGCGTAGATTCTTCCCAAGGTTTACTGATGAAGTGAGAAAGTAACTGATCATTTTGCAGGTCGTTGACTTGACTAGAGTTCGCCTGACCCGATAGCATGATGCACTCCAAATCTGGGTGTTTTTCTTTGATGGCACGAATGAGTTGGGCACCATTCATATCTGGCATTTGATAATCGACGATGATAAAAATTACATCTAACGGAACACCAATTAACTCATCGATTCCTTCTAAAGCCAATTTTGGATCTGTGAAGTATTCGAGGAGTGTGCACTTTACATCTATAATTTTTTCCAATTGGAAACTTAGCATCTGCAAAATGTGGGAATCATCATCAACACAGATGACAGCGTAGCGTAGTTTATCCATAGGTTATTTTTTAAATGTAATAGTGAATGTAGTCAATTTTTCGTTAGAATCCAAAGAAATGAAGGCATCGTGTTCATCTAGAATGTTTTTCACGATATTCAGTCCGAGTCCTGTCCCATTTTTCGCTGACTTTGTGGTAAAGAACTTTTCAAAAATCCGTTCTTGGATCTCTTTTGTAATCATAGGGCCATTGTTTTCAAGGCTGATTGAAATAGTCTTATTTGTTTCAGTGGAATAAATATGCAGCATTCCGCGGGCTTGATTTTCCTCCATAGACTCTAGACCATTTTTTATAATGTTTGACCAAAGCTGGAAGAGTTTAATGTCAAATGCATGAATAGTCAAGTTGCGATCTACTTCAAATTTCAAGTCGGTATTTCTTCTTATTTCATAATCAAAGACACTCAATACTGTGGAAATATTTTGGTACAAGTTAACAGGCCCTTTTGTGCCATGCTGATGGTCCTTAATAAAGGTTCTCAAGCCTTGAATAACTTTCGTTGCGCGCTCATTTGAAACAGATATCGCATTGATGAAATTGCGAATCATCGAAGTGTGATAGATCAAATTGATGAAGTGTAAGGCATTATCACTCTTAATAATTTGATGGATGAGCGCTGTTTCGTCAATGGAAATACGCGCTTTAACGAGCCCCTCTGCGAGGTCATGTTGTTTCTCTTCACTTAAATTGCTGTAGTTGTCGCTGATATAGTCAAACAAAATTTTAGACTCGCGACGTTGTTGCATACCGCCAATGAATAGTTCAACTTTTTTTGTTTCTGCTCTTGACCATGCAAAGTGGATTTGTTGATCTGAACAAAACTCTATGGTATCGTTAAATAGTCGTTCAAACGTGTATTGAATGCTTTCTGCGCCACTTTTAATTGCTCCAAGTGGTGTGTTCAAATCGTGTGCGATTCCACTGGCAATTTCCCCAAGTGTAACCAGTTTTTCCTGGTCGGTAATAGATTTCGCCAGCTCAAGGTTCTTTTTCGTTTCTTCAATCACGCGAGTCTCAAGTTCGCTATTGATGATTTCAATCTGCTTTTTGGTTGTTTCAATTTGTTGAATATAGTCCGTACGGTTTTTCACATTCACCAACATTTGAGCATACAATTGTAAGAGCATCTGCTCATCATCAGTGAACCGACGAATGGAGCGTACGGAATCGAATCCAACGAAACCAAGACAATTTTCATGGTCCATCATTGGCAGAGCCAATAGGCTCTGTATATCTTGAGATTCGATGAGTTCTCTAAACTTTCCTTTTGGAAGCTCCTTGACATTAGGCACAATAATCGCCATTCCTTCACTATGTGTCTTGACCCAAACAGGAACTTCACTGAAAGGAATGTTTTGAAGAACTTCAAGTTGAGGTTCAATTCCTTCATTACACCATTCGAAAGTATTTGAAGTAGTTTGAGATAAATAATCGTAATTAAAAATATAAACGCGATCTACATTCACATATTCTCCAATTTGCTTCAATGAATCATTGATTGCATTTTGAGTTTGGTTTATAGGAAGGTTAATGTACTTTGATGAAATCTCCATCAAAAGGTTCTGGAACAGGGATTTTGCATTAAGCTCTTTTTCGGCCAAAAGCTTTTCTTCCATTTCACGTTGAAGGTTTAGCTCAGCATGCTTTTGTTCTGTAATGTCGATAAGCGTACCTTCTAAAAATTCTTCACCTGTTGGCATTAATCGGTAAATAATGTTGATCAAAAGCCACAGGTCATTTCCATAGCGATCGATATTTAACAATACATGGTTTCGCAGACTTCCCTCCTTTTTTACCATGGACAGGAACTCTTGACGGGTCTCATCACTTTTGAAGAAGGATGTAGCTCTAACATTTTTCAGCTCCTCAACAGTTTGGTATCCATGTATTTGTGCATAAGCTGGGTTGATATCATAGATTTCACCGTTCATGCCTGTTCTGAATACACCCGCCATGTTGTTTTCGAACAAAGAGCGGTAGCGTTCCTCAGCAATTACTTTGTCAGTCACATCTACACCGTAACCAATTAAAAAGCGAATTTCGCCCTTTTCATCATAGACAGGACCCATTTTGCGACGAACGATATTCCTCTTTCCGTCAGGCAATTTAAAATCGTCTTCCCACACCACAAATTCACCACCGTCAATAATTTTATTGTAGAGGTCTCTTCTCTGAATCGCAATGTCATCGGAGATGCCTTTCAGTTTACAATAATCAAAGTCATCCTTTCCGATCATGTAGGCTCGAATCTCTGGATTCTTGATTCCCTGAGGGTTTACAAATAAGTACTTATGATTCTTATCGAATACGGCAATATCTGAAGGAATATTGTTCAAGATATTTTCGAAGAAATTCTTTTGCTCCTCTAGTTTTTTTGTCAAACCAATCAACTCTTTTTCGGTCGATTGCACCATCTCGATAAAGCTTGTGATCTCGTTAGCGTATAAATTTACATAGCCATATTCTTCTACATAGCGCAGTGTAACAGAGTAATGGCGCTTATTTCGGTGGAACATTTTAAGTCTGCTCTTGTCCTTTTTCTCAACTAACAAATCAATCAGGCCGTTCAGTTCTCCATCCTGAATATGTTTATCAATCACCGAGAAGTCGTCGAGGAAAAAGCGTTTTGCGGCTTCATTGCAAAACAACACATCCCCATTGATTGTCAATCGGAGAACTGGATGAGGGTTTTCTAAAGGGAATCGAGAAAGAATATCGATGTCTTTCTTTGCAGCCTCCAAAATCTTGTTTTTTTCCACCATTTTATTCATCAACTCACGCGACTCATTGAGGGAGCGTTCACTGGTGTTTTGAAGGAAAAGAAATTCAGCAATGTAATCGTGTTGTGCAAAATCGTTTAGACTCAAATGGTACGAGTCCAAAGGAAACTTCATGTTGATGAGCGGCATCGCAGAAATGACCAAGCGGCCGCCAATTTCAGATATGGAACATTTGTAGCGTTGCTTACCATCAATCGTGTTGAAAAAGACCATTCTATTTTTCCGATTTTTCGGATCTGTAAAGTCACTCCAAGGAATGTTGCGCTCAAAAAAGAAAAGTGATTCAAAGGACATGCCTTGTTCAATCGCAGGAATTGATTTTTTGAAGCTTCGGCCAAAATAATCGATATGACCGCTTTCATTGAGCACCAAGTAGAATGGATTATTCAATTCAAGCGATTCTAACATTAAGTCGTATTTTCCAACTAAATCCCTATTGGTACTGCGTAATTCAATAAGCTTAACGACATTTTTTGCCACTGTTTTCAGTGATTTTAGTTGTGATTCACTGAGTTCGCGTGGTGTATTGTCAATGACACAAAGTGTTCCTAAAGCAAAATCATTCTCGTCCAAAATGGGAATACCTGCATAAAACACAAAATTTGCTTCTCCAGTCACAAAAGGATTGTCGGCAAAGCGCTCATCGACACGAGCATCAGAAACAATTGTCGTTTCTAATGGCATGTTGATCGCGTGTGCACAGAATGATACGTCTAGATTTGTGCAGCCAACTCAGTAAGCTCATCAAATTCATCCTCAGAAAGGGTGTCAAGAATTTGATGACTTCTTAATGCCTCTAGGCGTTCTTGCTCATTTTGTGGTATTTCTGGAAGTATCATGCGGCTTTTTCCCAGGTAATCAAAAATATATGGCAATCAGAGGTGTCAACGCGCTCGTGAATCTGTTCAATGTGTACTGTTAAATCGAAACGCTTGGCCAAGCCTTTTATTAATCCTAAAATCATAGGGACCATCCCTTCTCGGTGCGAGCGGTACTCTAGCTCTACACTATTTGCAGTTTCATTTCGCGTAGAAAACTGCGGGGGCATCAAGCCAGGCATCAGGTTGTTGATGCGGTAATGCAACATATCAAGATTGTCGAGAAATTCTACAAAAGTAGAACCCGTCAACGACATTAAATCACCATAACCTTCTTCCGCCGTGTACAGAATCCAATATTCACCAAAGGCCTCAAGTATATCCGCGGCATCGGCTTTTAAAATCTCAGATGCGTGACGAACCAATGAATACGTCAACGCATCAGGGTAGGGGTTCATTCCTACAAAATCCTCGTCGTGGAAGTCTGCCCGACGGCAAATCTCCTTCCAGATTTCTTCACCATGGTTGGTCACAACCAAGTCTTTTATCGCCTTATTTACCAGTCCGTACATGAGCGTTGAATTACAATTTTTACTACAAAAACACTCTAAATTACAATGAAATATTGCCATAGCCAAACATTCAACGCAATCGGTTGAGGATTGCGTATTTTTGTCTTGCTGTTTCAATATCATTTTAGACAGATTAACGAGATACGTAGAAATGAAATCGTCAAAGCAATACGATTCCGATCATGACCCATTTTTGGCTTTGCGCTACCGCGAATTCATCTACTTTTTAGTCAATAAGTTTTTCCTGACAATAGGAATTCAAATGCAAAATGTCATTGTTGGATGGCAGATCTATGAATGGACTCACGATGTAATGGCGCTTGGTTTGATTGGTCTTGCAGAGGCGATTCCCTTTATCATCACTTCGCTTTTTTCAGGACATGTAGCCGATACTTTCAACCGTAAGAAAATTATTTTATTCTTCACTGGATTGTTTATTCTTATGACTGTCGGGTTGCTGTTTCTGTCCATGCATGCAACGACTGTGTTTGAATCGTATGGCACACTACCCATCTATGCTGCAGTATGCTTAGTGGGTGTCATACGTGGCTTTTTGTCTGCCGCTTTTCCGTCCATTTTATCGCAAATTGTTCCACGAAAAGCCTATGGAAATGCAGCGACATGGAACAGCTCAGTATGGCATATTGCGTCAGTTGTGGGGCCTGCATTTGCTGGTTTGTTGATCGCCATTGGTTACTCAACGGCTTACTTCGTAGATTTGTTTTTTATCGTTTTATCCTTTGTCGCTTTCTTGTTCATCGCCAATCGTCCCTTGGAGGTAAAAAAGCAGACAGAAACCATGTACGAAAGTATCCGGGCAGGAATTCACTTTGTGTTTAGCAATCAACTGATTTTAGGCGCTTTATCTCTCGATTTATTTGCAGTTCTTTTCGGTGGTGCAGTAGCTTTGTTGCCTGCTTTTTCTGACCGAATTTTACATATGGGTTCCGTCGAGTTGGGATTCTTGCGTGCAGCTCCAGCAATGGGAGCTACGATTATGGCATTGGTTATTGCTTATCGTCCCATAGGTAAAAAAGCGGGTAAATCGCTGTTTATTTCAGTGGCTGCATTTGGTGGAACTACGATTCTTTTTGGCTTAAGTGACTCTTTCGTAGCAGCTTTTGTATGTCTCTTATTGACGGGAGCATTCGACAATGTTAGTGTTGTCATTCGCCATACCATCTTGCAACTTTCAACCCCTGATCACATGCGAGGAAGAGTATCGGCTGTGAATGGGATTTTCATAGGCTCATCCAATGAAATTGGTTCTTTTGAATCAGGTTTAACGGCTGACATAATGGGTATACGCAGAGCAATTGTTTTTGGTGGAATAATGACAGTGCTCGTTGTTGCAACAACAGCACGAATGGCGCCGAAACTGCGAAAGTTGGACATGAAAGAACTGGAGGAACAAATGGCCTGATAAGGACAATGTCAAGATTTATTCTAAAAGGTATTATTGTAAGTGAACTGTTGCTGCAGACGGCATAAAAAAGGTAATTGTGCATTTAGGGCATAGTTTGACTAACTTCGCGTAGAATGAAATTTACAGAACTCTCTCTCAACTCCCAGATTCTCGAAGCGATCGACCATATGGGATTTGTCAATGCTACTCCGATTCAGGAATTGGCAATACCGAAAATCCTTGAAAATAAGGACTTAATAGCCTGTGCGCAAACAGGAACAGGAAAAACAGCGGCCTTTATCTTACCCATCTTGGACAAGCTTACAGGGAAGGAAGACAATTCCATTAA